>DATMYS010000294.1:0-2741 GCA_035560835.1 Methanosarcina sp. | reverse complement strand
AAACAAAAATATGTACTAAGAAACAAGAGGAATATTTGAAGCCTGGATCATGTTGCAGTAGGGAGTAAAATCAGTGCAACTGGCGATTACCTCATGAAATCCAATCCCCCGCAACGCGAGTTTCTCGTAGAATTCCGCATGCAGGACGACTCAAAGATCAAAAAAATTATCAATATCTTTGATCTGGGCAACCTTTAAGGGCTGATATTCGATAATGCTTCCATTAAAAGTTTCAAAAATTCTGACATCTGCCGGAGCTGTTTATTAACGGCAAAATAGCGAAGCGAAAAAGGCACCGTTCTCCCGAGAAGGAACTCGGGTAACGGGACTCGAGTAAAGAAGCGCAATTAGGGCGTAGAAACCCTTAAAATAATGTAAAAGCTTAAAACGGAAGGGTAATGGAAATGCTGTACAGAAAAGTACCACAGAACGGAGATGAACTTTCTATACTTGGGTTTGGGTGCATGCGCCTTGCTGTTAGGGATGGAAAGATCGATGAGGAAAGAGCTACACGCCAGGTGCGTTATGCAATCGATCACGGAGTAAATTATATCGATACGGCCTGGCCGTATCACATGGGAGAAAGCGAGCCTTTCCTTGGCCGTGCCCTTGCGGGCGGATACCGAGAAAAGGTCAGGCTCGCTACGAAACTTCCCTCCTGGACAATAAAAAACAAGGAGGATATGGAGAGGATCCTGAATGCCCAGCTTGAAAGGCTGAAGACTGGCCATATCGATTATTATCTTGTACACGGACTTGTGGGGCTTTTATGGGACAAAATGGAAAAGCTTGATGTTCTTGGCTTTCTTAACAGGGCAAAGGCTGACGGCCGAATTGTCAATGCAGGTTTTTCTTTCCACGGGACTGCTGAGGATTTCAAACGAATTGTGGACGCGTATCCCTGGGCTTTCTGCCAGATCCAGTATAACTTCCTGGATGAAAAAAACCAGGCAGGAACGGAAGGGCTTGAATATGCCGCTTCAAAGGGTCTGGGAGTTATTGTTATGGAACCCCTGCGAGGAGGCAAGTTGACAAATCCCGTACCTCCTGAAGTGCAGGAGATCTGGAATGAAGCAACCGTAAAGCGCACGCCCGCAGAATGGGCTCTTCGCTGGATCTGGAACCGGCCCGAGGTCACGGTTGTGCTTTCAGGTATGAATGAGGAGTCCCATATCGAAGAAAACCTGAGAATCGCAGATGAAGCCTATTCGACCTCTCTGACCGAAGCCGAACTGCAGCTTGTAAAAAAAGCGGAACAAAAATACAGGGAACTTATGAAGACCGCCTGTACGGGCTGTAGATATTGTTTCCCCTGCCCTTCAGGCGTGGACATTCCTGGCTGTTTTGAGATTTATGATAACTTTTACCTGTCAGGCAATGAAAGTGAAGCAAAACTTATGTATGCGGCAAAACCCGGGGGAATTATAAGAGGTGATGTCCCTGGTTATGCATCTCAGTGTACCCAGTGCGGGCAATGCGTTGAAAAATGCCCACAGCACCTGGATATTCCTTCCCTGCTAAAAGCCGTAAAGGAAAAATTTGAGGGAAAAGACCTCAGAAGATGGAAAATCGTTGCAAAAAAGGCTTTCGGGAAGGAATAGAGTAAGATGACGGAGCACTGATAATTTCACCTCTTATTCATCGATCCCGATATAAGAAGGTCTATTCTGTATTTTTAATTTATTTTATACTTATAATTTATTCGCATTTTACTCATTTCCTATTTTTGATTTCTTTTGTGTTTTTGAGTTCTTTTGTACTTTTGTACTTTTGACTTTTTTATTTTTAATTTGCTTTGTGCTCCTTATTTCTGTTATTGCTTTTTTGTTCAGCATTCCTTGCCTATCGAAAAAGCTTTACCAAGATTACACCCGACGCCATAATAGCTTCGATTCCCCGTGCTGTATATAACAGGCCTTATTTTCTCAATATCAGGGTTTCCTTTTTCATCGAGCACGGATTCATCGGCTTTGATGTCCAGGATTTCTCCTACAAACAGAGTGTGAAGCCCTATCTCAAGGGTATGCAAAAGTTTGCACTCGAGAACAAACGGAAATTCACCTACATAAGGGGCAGGCACAAGTTCACTTCTTACCGGCGTCAGGCAGGCGGCCTCAAACTTATCTTCATCCCTTCCGCTTGCTATTCCAAAGTGATCGGCTTGCTTTACATAAGCTTCTGACGGGATACTGACCGTAAATGCCCTGTTTTCCATGATCCCGGCATAGCTGTAAGTCGCTTTTCTTAAGGATACACTGATACATGGAGGATTCGAACAGCAGATTCCTCCCCAGGCAACAGTCATGGCATTGGGCTTTCCATTCATATCATAGGTGCCGACAACCCAGGTTGGAGTCGGAAATGCGAGTGGCTTTGCTCCTATTGATTGTTTCATGTTTTTATCTTTCTTTTCGATAGTACAAAATGCTTTCGTGACATATTATCCTGTGTTGTTATAATTTTAAAGATTCTATGATAAAGTTTAAGGACTTTATTATATTTATAACTGTATACTATTTTATTTATTTATTTATTTATTTATTTATTTATTTATTTAGATCTTAATTTTTGTAAGAATCGGGGACACGTAAGAAAAGCACTTTCTCCTTCAACATCACAATATTTAGATAATTCTTCAAGTGTTAGTATGTGGTGAACACGAGTGATTACACATTTATATTTTTTGTCACTTGTCGGTTTATGTCTAGAAACCAAGTAAGGGCATTTCGTCGGCAAAACCT
>DATMYS010000293.1:0-2780 GCA_035560835.1 Methanosarcina sp. | reverse complement strand
TTAATACTGAAATTAATACTGAGATTAATACTGAAATTAATACTGAGATTGATACTGAGTTCATTGACATCGAGTATACTTAAACATGGAGTTTGCTTTGTTATAGCTCAAGTTTTCCTGTACTCATTGACGGTTGCGAGCAGATCTTCAAAAGCCGAGTCTGTAATATCTTTCAGGGTTGCAATTTCCTGCCTGTTAAGTTCAAGCTCGGTCTGCCTTTTCGAAAGGTAATTCCGCATTTCTTCGGGAGCTGGTCCGCCAACAATTTTTCTTCTCTTTACGTTCGAAACCGGATTAAGGGCTTCTTTTACCATTTTCTCCGTGAGCCCCAGGCTTGAAAGAGATTCACCCAGTACAATTTCGGCTACGGAGTCGATCTTCTCCAGAGTGGGTCTTTCCATCTCCCTTGCAAGCATCCCGACAATCTGATGGGCAGTCCTGAAAGGAATTCCGGTTTCACGGACAAAGGTATCCGCAAGTTCGGTAGCGGTTGTAAAACCTGCAACTGACTGAGTAGCAAGCACTTCAGGACGGACTTTCATTGTTTTTATCATCCCTTCCATGACCCTTATTGAAGCCCTTACTGTTTCTACGGACCGCCAGATGTTTGGAGTTGCTTCCTGCAGGTCTCGGTTGTAACTCAGGGGAAGCCCCTTGCAGATCGTGATCAGAGACATAAGTGCACCCACTGCCACTCCTGTTTTTCCGCGCATAAGTTCGGCAGTGTCAGGATTTTTTTTCTGCGGCATGATTGAGGAAGTAGAAGCGTACATATCGTCCAGTTCTATGAAATTGAATTCGGAAGAGGACCAGATCACAAGTTCTTCAGCCATGCGGCTCAGGTTTATCATAAGATTTGTAAATCCTGAGGCACATTCAATCAGAAAGTCCCTGCTGCTAACAGCATCCATTGAGTTTTCAAGCAAGCCTTCAAAACCCAGAAGCTCCTGGGTTCTTTTTCTGTTCAGGTTAAAACCCGTGGAAGCAAAAGCTGCAGCCCCAAGTGGGCAGAGGTTTACCCTGGAGTAAGCGTCCTGAAGCCTGTCAAAGTCCCTGCCAAGAGCAGATTCGTGGGCGCAGAGGTGATGGGCAAAGGTTGTCGGCTGGGCATGCTGCATGTGAGTAAAACCAGGCATGAGCGTCTCAGTATGTTTTTCCGCAAGGGTAAGAAGCGTTTGCCTCAGCTCATGTATTTCTTCAAGCAGTCCGGTCAGTTCTTCCCGGAGTACCAGCCTGATGCAGGTTGCAACTTCATCGTTTCTGGAACGCCCAGAATGCATTCTGCCTCCAACATCTTCCCCAGCCAGATCGATGAGCCTTGACTCAAGGGAGATATGAATGTCTTCGTAGCTGAAATCGAGCTTTTCCATTCCTTCCTCCCGGATTTTCAAAAGCCCGCTAAGGATTTTGCTGCAGTCCTCCCGGTTTATAATACCCTGCTCTCTCAACATTACTGTGTGGGCAAGGTCCACTGCGATATCAGCATCAAAAATCCACCTGTCAGCTTCCATAGAGGAGGTATAACGTAAGATTTCCTCGTCCTGGGCGGCCTCAAGCCGGCCTCTGCGTAAAATATTGCTCATCGGGTTTCCTCTATCTGATCTTTATGAAATGAGTCGGTATGAAAATAATTCCTGTTAGTATGAATACAGTCCCTGTTAATATCTGCGGTAACAGTGTCTGTGAAACTAATATAAGATTTAATGTGAGATTTAAATTAAAATTTGATGTAAATTTAATGTAAGGTTTGATGTAAGACTTACTATAAGACTTGTAGCGTGGTATTATTTCTAACGCTTAAATATGAATCTGTTTCGGGGAATTTTTCCTTTAAGGGTAATTGTATCAGGTAGGCACCTGTCTATTTCAGTAAAAATTCTTGAAAACTATCACGGCTTACTTGTCCTGTTTCTTCCGGTATCCCAAAAAAACTAATCGTAAGGAAAGCTTAAGTTCACTTAATGTCGGTGGTTTCAAAGTACAATCGGATCTTAACGATTTATGACATTATAGAATCGCCGGTAGAGCTTTTCCTTTACGGTAGGTGGAGAGAAGAAGCTCTTTCAAACCTGAGTGGGAAAGTCCTGGAGGTTGGAGTGGGAACCGGAAGGAACCTGAAATACTATCCGGCGGGCTGTTCGGTAACCGGGATAGATATCAGCGCAGGAATGCTTGAAAAGGCTCGGAAAAAGGCAAGGGGCATGAAAAATATAACTCTGCTACTTATGGATGCCGAACACCTCGAATTTCCGGATAACAGCTTTGAGTGGTTACGACTTTTGTCCTCTGTTCTGTTCCTGACCTAGTGAAGGCCCTTAAAGAAATGAGAAGAGTCCTCAAGCCTTCAGGAAAGTTGATAGCGCTTGAACATATGCGCAGCAGCAACTCCCTTATTGCCCGCATTGAAGATTTGGTCAATCCGATCATGTTTTCTCTTTTCGGAATTGATATGACCCGAAACACGGTAAGAAATATCGAAAAAGCCGGCTTCATGATTAAGGAGACAAAAAATCTGGCTTTCCGGGATGTTTTCAAGAAGATCAGGGCAAAACCATGAAGAGATTTGGCTCTTCGTTGTTTTGTGTGGATATTCTAATAATATCCTCATAAAAACCAATGCGGTCTTGAATTGAAAATCATCTTATCCATATGGAATGTCGAAGAACCAGAGATTTGTTTCCAAGGGGTTGCCATATAATTGTCCAGTAATTATTAATTTTTTTCATGTATGTTTACGCAAGTAGTTCTAAGCTTTTCTGTTTTGAAGAATTGATATATAT
>DATMYS010000292.1:0-8581 GCA_035560835.1 Methanosarcina sp. | reverse complement strand
TATATCTGTTTTATTCCGAAATTATATCGCTCCAAAGCTTTTTTTATTTTTTTCAATTTGTTCATAATTCGAATAGTCTTCTATCGAATCCGAATTTTTGCTTTTACTTTTCTACTGGCAATATGTTCCAAAAAGCATCTTATGGTAATTCCAATTCGTCAAATTTCGTTTTCTGAACCTCACTGAACTAAACTTCTGGACTTAGCTAGAGTGGAAAATTTCTCTATCCTTCTTGAGCGGTGATAACCTCATTTTCTTAACATTGAATTTCAATTAACATTGAATTTCAAAATAGATAATGGATCCCAGCTAATGCAAGGAATTGAAAACCTTTTCGGGATAAAACAAATAAGACTCTTCGCTGTTTCGAGTGGGTAACTCCCATTTGTCTCTTAAATGTTAAAGTAACATATCTAAAATATAGGAATACCTGCTGTTGAAAATCAAATTCAAGCTTGATGTTTTTCTTTTTGACTTGGCTACTTTTGAACTCAATAATTTATTTTAAATATGAATTGGATTAAGAGGAAAAGGAATTCCAAGTAGTAGAAGAATTAAGAAAATTGAAAGCAGTATTGCTTTAGCGGTAAGATAGTATGTAATCCCTTTCTGGGAATTGTCCAGAGATTTCCTGCCATTTGCTATTGCATCTGGAATGTGAACATAATTGTCATCAGTTAACACAAGATCGGCACTTTCTTTTGCTAGGTCAGTACCCATTTTCCCCATCAATATACCTACATCAACTGATTTTATTGCAGCGGCATCATTTTATGCCATCCCCAATCATAGCAACTTTTTCCCCATCGGCTTGGAAAGCCTTTATCAACTGAAGCTTCTGGAGTGGAGCAACTCGTGCAAATATTCTAGTTTTCTTTATCGCCCCCTCAAGCTTTTGTTTTCTGTCACTGTCCCTGTTTTATCTGTTACTACCACAGTTATAAAACCAAGTGTTTCCGTACCTCTCAAGCGTTTTGTTACAACATTTTCTTTTGCAAGTTCAAAGGAAGCCAGTGCAAGTGCCATCGTGATTATAATTGGTGGCTGTCCTGGGACCATCAGAAATGTCAAAGCTAACCAGGTGATAACCATTTGCTGAAAATCCTGACCTCTCAATACTCCTATGCCAGGTATTATAAGACTAACTGCAATTGCAACGACTGCAAGTATTTTTGCCAGGTTTATCATGGCGGTTTGCAGATAGGTATTTTCTTTTTTGCTATTTGTATTTCTTTTGCAATTTTGTCAAATTCGCTTTTCTCTCCAACAGCAGTAACAAGCATAATTCCTTCCCCATAAAGAACAACGGTGCCCAAAAATACGGAGTTAGTTCTCTCTGTAAGTGGCGCTTCTTCCTAATCAATTCTATGAAAACATAAGCCAGGACGACAAAACCATTATAGCGGCTTCTAAAAACTTGGAGAATATCAAGGAAAGGACTGCTATAGAAAGAAGCAGTAGCATCATGGGCGATTTTATTCCTTCAATAAGAAAAGAAAAAGCACTGCAGGTTTGAGTTCAGCAAAGGTGTTTTTACCGAATCTCTCAGCATTTTTTAGAACCTATGTTTCTGAAAAACCAGCTTTTATGTCAGTATCGTAAAAATCTGCAAGATTTGAGATTGGGCCAGCCCACCATTTTGATAAATCCGTCATCCACTCACCAATATTACAGTACACATGGGCTAATATAAAGCGTGCTATCGAATTTAGTTGTAATTATGGTATCTAACTTCTTTTTAAATTATTTATTACATCAAGTACGAAAATCAGGTCGTGTCCCTGAATTATTGATCAATTCCGAAAAAGCGAGTACATCCCACGTATTTGATGAATATATTGAGATATTCTCTCGCTTTCGATTTTCAATGATTCATACCCACGACCGAAAATCAAAAGATCATAATTTAGAAGAAAGCAGTCACGTTTCCAACGGATCGAGAACTAAAGGAAAAAAAGAAAAGCCGATGATGTTCACTCCATCCCTGACTTGAAGGGCGGTGTGTTCGTGACCCTCTACATTCCTGGAGTAATAAAAAGAGGGTGTTAGTTACACCTTAACATTAAGCGTCCGTATCATCGAGTGACCGATAGGAAGTTTAAGAACTCTCGCTTCCTGTCTTGCTATTTGTTTCATTGAGAGCTTCACGCATGATACTTGCAAGTTCTGCGGCATCTCCTGTAGCCCAGCAATGTACGTAGAATATCCGTGGCTGCTCGGTTAGCATGTGGCTGTGAAGAGCTGTAACTTCAATGCTATTAGCTGTCAGTGCGCGTACCACAGGCTCAACTTCATTTTCTTCCAATACAAATTCGCCGATAACTGCTGCGCCACCCTTGCCAAGAGGCTGGAAACTTATCATGGTTGATACATCCATAACTGGAGACAGCATATAGCCATTCATCTGTATTTTATCAGCTCTGGGTATATCGTAGTTATAATCCCCTCCTTCGGCCGAGCCTTTATCTCCAATAATCCGATCGAGTTCGGTGGTATTAATCCCTTTACTCTGGAACTTCTCATTTTCGCTAGCAGGCGAATTACCGTTAACATAATCGGCGATATTGCGTATCTTTTTAGCCATATCTACAGGATCGCCATTTCCGTATATGTGCATCCACATTATATGCGGTGATGTGCGAAGCAGGTGATTATGTATCGCAGTCACCTGCAATCCTGACTGAAGAACCATATCGGATACATTTTTTACTTCCTTTTCCGTAACCCCTATTTCACCGACCATCATTGCCTTATCTCCAGCTTTCATGAAATCGAAGTCATGAGAACGTTCAGAGGCTTGATTCAGTTTTATGCCATCAAGTGTTACATTCAAGGTCATCGGTATTGTAAACTCTATGGCACCATCCGGGCTTATCTTGCCCTTTTCACCCATAGCCTTTTCTACAGGCTTCCAATGTTCGGAGGCACTTGCATTCCCATTATCATAAGTTTTTGAGGATGCTGCTCCGATTATCGTCATACATACTAATAAAGCAATGAACAAACTGGTAAATTTAATACCTTTTCCACGCATTTTGTACACCCCCTTAAATACTACTAGAGTAGCTAAACATGTTATATCGCATAACAAATATATAATTTAAACTGCATAATATTTGTGCATTTTTCTCTACATATGCAAATAGTTTGAACGCAAAAATGATCCTTAAATTCCCAATTGTAGGCTTACATTAATGCCATATCTCTAATTTTTATAAAACAGAGTAATATGCTCTCTACACTTACTTTCGCGAGATTCACAACAAAAAATCTGGGTCTAAATAGAAAACTAATAGTTACAAGTAAGGAAGGCAAGGCTATTGTGCTATAAACTTACCAAACGAACTTCGTAGCGCTATAAAATCGTGTTTTTCTAACTGTAAAATAATGTTCGAATATCAACTTAATCGCCGGGAAAAACATGGAGAATTCAACTAAAACTTCAATAAAAATTTCTGTTCCGGCAATATAGCACCGGAACATAAAGGTCAATGTATGAGTTTACTTTTTCTCAGCTTTTTCCGGCTGCAGTTCCGGGATTTCTCCGTGTTCTATACTGTATGTTTTGACAGCGTTAGGAGCTCCAAGCAGGAGTTTTCGGATTCTGTTATAAACACTCGGGTATCTATGGGCGTCAATTTCTCCGAGAAGGTCTGCCAGGATCTTTACCAGCGGGATATGATACTTTGATTCCATCTGATCTATATTTGCAAAAGCATTGAGCATATTGACTGTGCTATACTCGTTCACAGGGGCCAGCTTTCTTAGTATCTCTGCAAAGAGAGCTCTACCTTCTTCGGTTTGGAGTGATTTTTTCCGGTTGCGGGCAAAGCTTCCATAAAGGGCACGCTGGTCATTTGTCTGCTCGATCCTGAAAGCGTCTGACCTTTCCATTTCCCTGACAAGTTCGACTGCGTCAACGCTGCTGTTGCTTCCTATTACGGAAAGGAAAGCTTCCCAGGCAACAAGATTTTTCTTTGACTCCGCTTCAAAGGCTCTCAGGACTTCAACTTTGTCGGGCGCCGAGCTGTTCAGATACGCAGCAAATGCGCTCAACCGGTCCGTTGCACAGGTTGCAGTCTCAAACTGCTGTTTTATCATTGCATGAATATCGGGAGTATCAAGGGTTGCAAGAATGCCAAGACAGACATTTTTGGCCTGCCGGTTTTTGATTACCCTTGCCGTCTCCTCAAGAGTTGAGTCTCTGGGAGTCGAGGCGCTTTCAAAGAAGCGGTAGATTGAGATTACAGAGTTTATATATTTCCAGGCAACAGCTTTCAGGAGTTTCTGTCTTACTTCATAAAGCGCCTGGTATCTGTGGGCAAACTCTTCATCCTCCACGGACTCAAAAATTGTCAGGAACTGCCCTCCTGCCTTTTCGAGAAGTTGCCGGTCATTGAGAAGCCTGTAGTAAAGCTCGATAAAGTCTTCAGAGGGCATTGACTCCGGATTTTTAAGGAGCCTTAGTTTTTCCCTATCAACCAGAGTATAGAAAGCCGTAAACCTGCCTATGGTATTGCTGTCTTTCCTTACCTGCATCAGGAGCTCATCGTGGCTTGCCCTGTATACAAGTTTTCCGTAGAAAGAATAGCCCCTGTTAAGGGAAAGGAAGGCTGGCATGTCCACGTTTTCAATAGCAATCTCTGCGGTTTCCCCGCTTACCCTTTCCAGGATTTCTACGAGGTCATTTCCATTCTCGTCAACAAGGGCTGCCCTGAACGGGAATTCCCAGGGTTTTCCGCCGTCAGGAAATTTTTGTTTGAGGAAGAATGTGAATTTCCTTACAGCCTGGTCATATTCGGCTGAAACCTCGACTATAGGGAACTTTGTTTGTCTCAGCCAGGTTTCGGACATCTCCTTTAAGGGCTGTCCGCTTTCTTCTTCCATGGCTTCAATCCAATCCTGGGTGGCTGCGTTGGAATGTTTGAACCTTTTGAAATACCTGTCCAGACCCCTGACAAAGGTGTCCTTCCCTATAAGGGACTCGACCATTCGCACGTATTCCGGAGCTTTTACGTAGGTGACTGCGGTAATCAGGTCATTTGGGTCATTGAAGCCTTCAGGGATGATTGGCATGGAAGCTGCCCCCGAATCCAGGGCAAATGTTCCCGAAGCCGGCGCAAGCAGTTCAAGCACCCTGCTGAGTCTTTCATAGTCCTCGCCAAAGAAAAATGCATGATGCTGCTCTTCCACATGTACGGTCACAGCTTCGTTCAGCCAGATCTCAAACGGGCTTCTTCCGGTGACTTCGGACCCATTCTGATTATGGTGATATTCGTGCGCCTTTACCCGGAGCATATATTCATAAGCCTGATCCGTCATCTGCGGGAAAGGCATTATGCGGTTTGTGGTAATCGTGGTGTTCCCGACATTTTCCATGCCTCCGAAATCCGAGTTCTGCATACCGATTTCCCTGTAGACGGTGCCTGTATACCTGTATCCAGAATTGATGGTTCTGTTAAGCTTGGCAAGTCTGTCCCTTACCTTTTTAAGATCCTCTAGCGTGGATTCGGGCTTTGACTCAAGTTTCATCTTCTCTCGCATGCGGACAAGATCCCATAGCTCCCTCCTAACAGACAGTTTCTCCTTATCGAACTGCTCAGGCCCTGTGAAAAGGTAAATCCACATAACAGCATCGTGCAGGATATCAAGCGCTTTTTCGGCTGCGGCTGCATCTGATGCAGGAGGCACGAGTAACTCCAGCATAAAAGTGCCCCCGTCAGGATACTCAAATTCCCTTTTAAAGGTCGCATAAGTCCCAACCCCAAGGAAAAAGAGATATGTCGCCATTGGCGTGACCGAGTTGTCATATACGATTTTGTCCCTCCCGGGCTCTACGGTATGCCTCTCAACCACGACATCCCCGTTCGTAATCAGGTTCGTGTACCGCGAATCCGCAATTATGGTAGTTTTGTAAGTGCATTTTGAGGCCATATCATCAATGCACGGCACAATTCTCTGGAACCCCCACTGCTGGCACTGCGTGATCTGCTGAGGGGGAGCTCCTGCCGGCGTTTCGTCATAGTAAAGCCCTTCAAGGATATTTCGAGTCGGCCTGCAAACCGTATCCGTAACTACTGCAACCTCGGTATGCGGCGGAATCTCTTCCATGAAATTAATCTCAAGAATTGCAGCATCTTTCCGGTATCTGTAAGAAACCTCGTACTGTATGCAGCTCACAGCCCGAATCTCAAGGTCTCTGCAGTTTAATTCCAGTTTCTCAATAGGGGCATCCTTTGTCCTTACCCTGAGAATGGATTTCACATTCGTCCTGTCATCATAAACATCAAACACCAGATGCATATGCAAAACGTCAACAGTAAGTTCCCCGAAATCTTCAGGGTAATATTTGCAAAGCCTACATTTCAATTCCATAAAAAGGTCACCGAATAAAAGTTATAAGAGTAATGTATGGGATAGAAAAGGGAGGGATGAGATTTAAAGATGTAGTTTTGAAGAAAGAGAAATTCTAGTAATAATTGTGTTTCTTCAAACTAATAAAAAATCTTTTCAGTAAAATTCCTGTCTTTTTACAACTGCGCAGAATATTTTAGAAAAACTTTTTTAACAATACTTTTGATAGTGACGTTAAGAATATTGACGGAGACTTCAAAAGATCTCAATACTTACCTCTTTGCTTTTATGAATTAACTTTTGCAGGGCTAATAATGAAAATTGAAACAAAAAACGAGTTAAGGGCAGTTGATTTTTTTTGCGGTGCCGGAGGTATGACATACGGAATGTCTTTGGCAGGAATCAAAGTATTAGCTGGTATTGATAATGATCCTAACTGCAAAGAAACATATGAAATAAATAACGTAGAAAGTAAATATATTGAAAGAGATCTTCACGAGTACTCTGAAGACGAACTTGCAAAGGAAATAGGAATTACCAAAAACGATGACTCATTAATTTTCATAGGCTGTAGTCCGTGCCAATACTGGACGAGAATAAAAACGGAAAAGGATAAAAGTCTTGAAACAAAAGACCTTCTGAGAGAATTCCAACGCTTTGTGAAATGGTTCAAGCCCGGTTATATTGTAGTGGAAAACGTGCCTCGTTTTTTAAAATACAAAGACGAAAATGTTTTGGGGGACTTTATCGCTTTTTTGGAAAAAGAATCATACAAGTATGATACTGCTATAGTTAACGCGAACTTATATGGAGTCCCTCAAAATCGAAAGAGATTTCTACTAATAGCAACCAGAGTTTATAATCATATTCAAATTCCTCAGGGTGAAGCTGATGATCAGCTCGTTGTAAGGAATTTTATCGGTACACATAAAGGATTCCCGGCTATCGAAGCCGGATATAGAGATAATACGGATTTCATTCACACTTCGGCAAATCTTTCCGAGAATAACAAAAAAAGAATCCGAAAAACCAAGAAAGACGGTGGGGATCGTTACGGATGGAAAGATGATTCCGAACTTCAAATTAATGCATATAAGGGCAAAGACGACTATTTCAGGGATGTTTACGGGCGTATGAGTTGGGATATGTTCCTATAAAAGAAATAATTACACCTGAGTTTTCCAACGATCTTTTTTATGAATTAATTGAAGAATTCAAACAAAATTTGGGTTCCGGCAATTGGAGTGAGCATAGAGATTTGGAAAACAAGATCTTGAAGGATTTAAATGAAATCGAGTTTCCTGACTTTTTAAAGGATGAAGGGGTCATAAAGAAACTTTTGGTTGAAATAAAACATGGCACTATTTTTGTCATCTTCGATCCTCACGAGCAGCTTGCAGACCTTTCGGAAGGGAATAAAATTTGTGTGAAAGATGACGATGCAACAAATTATTTACGTTCGTCTTTGAGTGGAATATATAACAGCTTCAAGGATGACAAATCATTTGAAACCCGGTTTTGGATTCATGATGTTGGGGGTAAATATGATCTGATAGCCAAGCAAGATTTCTTCACGAGAGAAGATATGTTTGGTGTAGATCACTGGCTAACAGGATCTTTCGATAATAATGGCTTTTTTTCCGGGGAAGTTCAAGTTTACAATAAAAGGTTCAGGCATACATTCAAACCCACAAGATCTCCTGGTGCCACCCCTTATGGTCCCTTTAAAATAGAATTCGGATTTATTGAGGGTGATGCAAAAAACAGCATTCTTCCTAGAGAAAAATGGGATGAGCTTTATAAGCAGAAATGTAATAAATTCGGTGGTTTGTATATATACAGAGATCAATTTAGAGTTCTTCCTTATGGGCGCGCAGACCATGATTTTTTAAGATTTGAAGAACGAAGATCTAACAGTGCTGGTTATTATCAATTCAGTCATCGAAGACTTATTGGATACATAGAAATTAGTCGAGAAAAAAATCCGAAACTGAAAGATAAGGCCGGTCGTGAAGGATTCATTGTTAACTATGCATATCGCGAATTTACAGCAGATTTAATCTCGTTCTTCATCGATCTGTCAAGAAGATATTTTAGAACTACTGATGCTGATAAAGGGGAAACTCCTACTTTACGTGAGGAGCAAGTAAAATTAATCAAAAAGCACAACGACAAAATTATTCAGGCTGAAAAAAAGAGAGGAAAAGTTACAGCTGCTAGTTTTAAT
>DATMYS010000291.1:0-3207 GCA_035560835.1 Methanosarcina sp. | reverse complement strand
TGCATACGCCTGGGGAAGAACTTTCTCTGCTCAACGAGTCAAACTACAAACACTGGCTATACGATAAAGTTCCTGAAATTTCAGGGTATATCAAAGAGCATAGAGGTTATCAGGAGCTGCTGGAATCAAACGGCGTCAGGGTCTATGAACTTGAAGATTATGTGGACGAAAATACAGGTCTAATTAGAAAGATGCCAAATCTAACTTTTTTGCATGATACTGCAGTTATCTCCGGAAAAGGAGCTATTCTCTCAAAAATGCGCCCGCCTGCCAGGGAAAAAGAAGAGGTTGTTGTAAAGGAAGCCCTGAGTAATCTGGGGATTCCCATTCTCAGCGAATTCAATGGGGGACAGGGATTTTTTGAAGGCTGCCTCCTGCTCTCAAAAGAAACGGTCTTCGTAGCTGATACGGAAAGGCACACTTACCCATTTATAAGGGAATTTGTTTCAAACATTCTTAAAGAATTCAGTGAGGTTATTTACGTCCGGGTTCCGAAAGCCAGGCGATACATGCACCCTGATACTGTCTTCAACAGAATAAGGGAAGACCTTGCTCTTGCTTATCTACCTGCATTTGAGGAAACCCGCCTGTTTACAGAAGATTCCAGAGAAAAAATCGATTTTAAAGCTTTCATGCGGGAGAAAGGAATGGAAATAATTTCTGTTTCAGATTCCGAACAAAGCCGTCTAGCTTGTTCTTTTGTTCCTCTCGAAAGCGGAACTATTTTTCACTACGATACTGCACTTGATCAGAAAACCAGGAAAAACCTTGAAAATGAAGGTATTGAGATTATTCCTTTTCACCCGGATGCTCTGCTTGCAGGAGGAGGAAGTCTTCGCTGCCATACTCTAAGGCTTTGCAGAAGGAAAAATTAAGAATCAATAGGAAAGTTTGAAAAGATCTTGAGAGAGGGTTAGAAAGAGCCAGACCGGATCAGAGAAGAGAATCAAGAATAATCGAGCCAGAATATAGCACCAGTGAAACGTGATAAAGGAAAAGTGCCAGCAGGCCAGCCTTCTGACTTCTCTTTCTGAGGAGATTATAATTTGCAAACCCTAGCACCAGAAACCCTGACAGAAAGCCGTAAAATGCAATATATCCAAGCTGTTTTAAGAAAATGAGCGCTGTGAAATAATGTACAAGTGTAAAACCCGAAATCCAGAGTAAAGTTCCTTCAGTGCCATAAAGTACAGGAATTGATTTTATTCCTCTGGCTCTGTCATTTTCCGTATCAATAAAATCGTTGACTGCAAGGTGTGCAAGTGTCCAGGGATAAAAAAAGAGCAGGTAGAGCAGTACAGATATATCAGGCAGCCCATAGCAGAGATAGCCCGCTATCGGAAAAAGTGTAAAATCCATCCTGCCTGCAAGCTGAGCGACTGGGAAACTCTGATTCTTTCTTTTAATCTGATAGAAATACTCAAGAATACAGGACGAGAGCATTGCAACAAATACGTAAAGGGAATTCGGATAAGGCAAAGTAAACATTACCAGTCCAGCGAGCCCGGAAAACAGCAGAAAAACTATCAGAGCAAAGTCAGGGGAGATCCTTCCAGACGGAAGCGGGCGGCTTTTGAAAGGCCTCCAGTAGGCTGTGAGGGAACTCTCGACATCAAGCCTGTCCTTTTCCCGGTCAACGAAGTCATTGAGCACAAGCCCGCCTTCAAACCCGAAAAATCCGATTAAGACGGCTTTGAAGGTAACTGACCAGGAAAAACCTTCATAATTATAGAAAGCAAGTGCAAGGCCTGAGGAGAAAAGCAAAATCCAGACAGGAAAAAAGTGAGCCCTTGTCAGATCTACCAAAGCTTTGATAATTTCTTTGATGCTCGTTTCCCCCAAGTAATATAAAGACAATTATCTATAAAGACAATTATCTTTTTATACTTTTTGTAAACGGGAATAAGAAACTAGCAGCAGTTGACTCGGAGAATAATTGGAAAAAGAAATTGAGAAAGAAGAAACTAAAAAACAGGTTAGGAAAAAGAAAACTCCAGTGTACCTTCTCGACAGTGCTGTTTTTCCTCCGCAGCACTATTTTCTGACTCAGTATATAAAGTTGAGAATAATCGACACCGCGTAGATTACCAGAGTCCCATGGTAAACAGGCAGTATCTTCATTCCGGCACCCGGATTTTTTTCTTTCCACATGTAAAGGTTTGCCCCTGCAAGGAGTACAAAACCTGCAAGAAAACCGTAAAATGTGACATCTCCAAGCTCCCGGAAAAAGAAAACAGCTGCAAGGAAATGCAGTACCGTAAAACCTGTAATCCAGTACATTGTCCCTTTTTCACCGTAGAGTACGGTTATTGATTTCATGCCTCTGGCTCGATCGTTTTTCAGGTCTATAAAGTCATTCAATCCCAGATGCACCATTTTCCAGAAATAGAAAAAAACACGTAAAGTAGCATGGTCTTGTCTGGCTGCCCATAGCATAGATAGCCTGCTGCCGGAAAAAGCGTAAAATCTGTTCTGCCCAAAAGCTGCGCAATCGGGTAGCTCTGATTTCTCTTTTTTACCTGGTAAAAAGCTTCAATGCTGTAAGAGTACAGCATAATTGCAAACACGTATAGGGAGTTTGGATAGGGAAGTGTAAAAATTAAGGCTGAAATAAGTGCTACAAGCAAGATAAACAAAGAGAAGGCGCTTTTTGAAGAAACTTTTCCTGAAGGGATAGGTCTCTCTTTAAATGGCCTCCAGTACCTTGTGAGCGTGTTCTCTATGTCAAGTATATATTTATTCCAATCCACATAATCATTAAGTATAAAACCGGCCTCAAACCTAAGCAGACCCATCAGAGCCACCTTAATAGTCAACTCCCAGGAAAATCCACCATAATTTGCAAAAAGCAAGCACAAGTCCAGAGCAGGAAACCAGGGGCCAAGCCGGAAAAAATGAGCACGTAAAAGATCAAGATAAGCTTTTAGGGGTTTCTGCCATTTTTTGGCCTCAATAAGAATGGCGATAATTAAGGGAAAGTATTACATAAAAATTATGAAGATGGGGTAAAATTACTGTTAAGAAGCTATTATTTTTGAAAATAGTTTATTTACGAGTGTCGTTACTTTTTTTCATTTTAGGTTGAGGTTTTTCAGAGTTTCATTTGTTAGGTCCAAATGGAGATAGCATGTCAGAGCATCAAGCAGTTTTAAAGTATTTCTAGAGATTTACCCGGTATTACAGGTTTCAAGGGTTGCCTGTAAATCT
>DATMYS010000290.1:0-8237 GCA_035560835.1 Methanosarcina sp. | reverse complement strand
TTATATAATATTGCTAACGCTTATTGGATAGAGCCCTTCGGAAAGAAATATCTTACATCAGAACGAACATCGCGCACCGGAGAAATATTACCTTCTTTATTAAGGAAGTAATTTCGGTGTATATTGTAGTATTAATTGTATTAGGATATTGCCATTTTGAATGAGTGATAAGATGAGTTTTTCAATAGATAACATATCACAGTTTATTAATACCTATTATCTTGAACCCATAAGAGGTGATGAAGGGTACAATCCTGTAAATACCCTTACCTGGGCAATAATACTGGGGATTTGCATATTTGGGGTTTTCAAGCTGCTCGAAAAGCTTGAGGTAAAAATAACCCCCCGCTTTATTGCGTCTGTCCTGCCTTTTGTGCTTGCAGGGTCTTCTCTGCGCGTAATTGAGGATTCTCCTTCAGATATCTTTCATCCTCCGTTTAGTTATCTTCTCATAACTCCCAATATTTACTTTTTGGTTTTTGCGATAACTGTAGGCTTCCTCTGGATTTCCATCCGGATGCAGAAAGCAGGATTTGTGAAGGATTTTCATCTCACCTTTGCAGGCTTCGGACTCGCATGGTTTTTTGTAAATCTTGCTGTTCTCCTGCATTTCGATAATATAGTAGTCCCGTACGTGCCCTTATTCGTAATCGGGGCAGGAACAGGTCTAACCTTTATCTTTTATCTGGTTGCCCGCCATTTCAAATCCTCTATATTCACCGATCCTCTGAACCTTTCTATCCTTATGGTTCACCTGATGGATGCTTCTTCGACATACATAGGAGTAGATCAGCTTGGATACTTTGAAAAGCACGTAGTGCCCACCTATCTTATCAACCTGACTGGCACCGCATTGGTTATGTATCCATTAAAGCTTATTATCTTCGTAGGGGTTCTTTACGTGCTTGACACTCAGTTTGAGGATGATGAGCGTTCCTTGAACTTGAAAACACTAATCAAAATGGTCATTTTGATCCTTGGGCTTTCCCCTGCAACCCGGAACACGATCCGGATGATGCTGGGAATTTGAGACAAAAAGATATTTGGCCATATGCATTTGGATCAGGATTAAATAAGCTGAGAATTATTGGTGGGGATAGGTATGGAAAAAGAGAACGATTATAATTCAGAGGAGAGAAAAGCAGGAGTACAGACTGCAGGAACTCCTGAAAGGGATATAGAAAATAGGGGATATGCTGAAGTAGAGAAAGATTTCTTTCCCGGAAGCAGCGCGACAGAAGCCTGGCACGATAGCAGAAAAGATTCGAAAAGAGGTTTTACAGGATATCTGCGCTTTATCTGGCCTTATGCATTTCTCATGGCCTTTTTATTTTTTGTATTCTTAATAGCAGGCTACAATTCAGCTGCAAGTTTCCCCTCTATGGCTGAGACTCTCAGAGAAAGTTTTAGCTCCCGTTTTGAGTCAATCATGACAATGAGCCCTCTTTTCATAATGTTCGCAATTTTTCTTAATAATGCCTTTTTAAGCCTGCTTTTTCTGGTACTCGGGCTGGCTCTAGGAATTCTTCCGGTACTTTTTATCGCCTTCAATGGATATATTGTGGGAGTTATCGTTTATCTTGTAGCTCAGGAAAGAGGACTGCTTTTTATTTTGCTTGGCCTTCTCCCCCACGGGATACTGGAATTGCCTATGGTCTTCCTTGCTGCGGGTATAGGGCTTCGGCTCGGGCACCAGGTATTTTCTGCCCTTATAGGGAGACCTACCCAGATCAAAAGAGAATTTAAAGAGGGGCTCATATTTTATTTCCGCTGGATTCTGCCTCTTCTTCTGGTTGCAGCTATAATTGAGACTTTTATTACGCCTATTATTCTTAGTTTGATTTAATAAAACGTCAAAAACTATGGAAACTCACAATCCGGAGATTGACGAGAAAGTGTCAAAAACTAAAGGAAAATCAGAACTTGAAAACTAACGGAAAAGGTTCAGATATCTGTTCTGGCCTACCTTTTTCTGGCTTTGAGCTTTTCTGGCTTTCCTTTCATTATATAAATGATTACTTATATTAGAAAGGGATTTAATAGGTAAAGCCGTTAATGGGGAAAATCTCTCAGGACTTTTACTTCATAATATCTGAAAAATAGTCGCAAGACCTGCATTTCGAGGAATCTCCACCGAAGTAACAGGTTTGAAAGTCATACCTATTACCATTTTCATTGAAAGGAATTTTCCAAAGCCAAGGAACATCAAATATGATTGATAGGAAAGAAATTAAGGAAATCGTTGAAGGTTACTATACCCATGCTGATAAGATAAAAGTTGGAACTATAGGCTCTCACTCAGGACTCGACATCTGTGACGGGGCAGTTGAAGAGGAATTCAGGACCCTTGCTGTCTGCCAGGTTGGCAGGGAAAAAACATACAGCGAATACTTCAGGGCCCAGAGAGATCTTTCTGGAAAAGTAAAGAGGGGGATTGTTGACGAGACCGTTGTTTTCAAAAAGTACAATGAAATTCTCCTGCCTGAAAACCAGCAGAAACTGGTTGATGAAAATGTGCTGTTTGTCCCGAACCGTTCCTTTACTTCCTACTGCAGTATAGATGAAATCGAAGAGAACTTCAGAGTGCCTCTCGTAGGAAGCAGGAACCTTCTCCGAAGCGAGGAACGCAGTGAGCAGCAGAGCTATTACTGGATTCTGGAAAAAGCAGGTCTTCCTTTCCCGGAGAAAATCGAGTCTCCAAAGGACATCAACGAGCTTGTAATGGTCAAGCTCCCGCATGCAGTAAAAAAACTCGAACGGGGATTTTTTACTGCTTCAAGTTACAGAGAGTATCTGGAGAAATCCGAAGCTCTAATTAAGCAGGGAGTTATCACACGTGAGGCTCTTGAAATGGCAAGGATAGAGCGCTATATCATAGGTCCTGTATTCAACCTTGACATGTTTTATTCCCCTATCGAGCCGAAAATGAGCAAGCTGGAACTTCTTGGGATTGATTGGCGCTTTGAGACTAGTCTTGATGGACATGTAAGGCTTCCTGCCCCGCAGCAAATGACCCTGGCCGAAAGCCAGTTAACTCCCGAATATACTGTCTGTGGGCACAACTCTGCAACCCTGCGCGAGTCTCTTCTTGAGAAGGTATTCCAAATGGGAGATAAATATGTAAAAGCTACACAAGAACATTATTCTCCTGGGATTATAGGGCCTTTCTGCCTGCAGACTTGCGTTGATAAGGATCTTAACTTCTATATTTACGATGTGGCCCCAAGAGTAGGCGGCGGGACCAATGTGCATATGTCAGTAGGTCATTCTTACGGCAACTCGCTCTGGAGAAGACCAATGAGTACAGGAAGAAGGCTGGCCTTTGAGATCAGGCGCGCCCTCGAACTGGAGAAGCTTGACGCTATCGTCACATAAATTTATTAAGGCTTTCCGGCATTAGTAAATATTAACTATGCAGGATACCGTAAACTTTAAAAGTATCACCTGAATCTGCAAGCCTTAAACCGTGATAAGAAAACATAATAATAGAATTTATCACCCGGATTCCCAGTTCAGGAAATCCAGACTACGGACTGGGACGGAGAACATTTCCGTCCCACAAATCCCGCTTTAATTCATAATTGCATTTCAAATTACAGACCAGATGAGTTAAGGGTTGGAATCTACGGACCTACTGGAAAAAGTAATTCCAAATTTTAGGGTTTAGGTTTAGGATAAAGACCTGACTTATATCGGATCACTTCATTTTACTGGAGGAAGTTACAACTTGAGTCAGCCTTGTGTTAATATCGGCATGGTAGGCCATGTCGACCATGGAAAAACCACACTTGTTAAAGCCTTATCAGGCGTTTGGACAGATACACATAGTGAGGAAGTAAAAAGAGGAATTTCTATCAGACTGGGATATGCAGATTCCCTGTTCATGAAATGTCCCAACTGCCCCTCTCCCCAATGTTACACTGTAGAAAAGACCTGCCCTAATTGTGGAGAGAAGACGGAAGAACACAGAACTGTGTCCTTTGTAGACGCCCCAGGGCACGAAACCCTGATGGCTACTATGCTCTCAGGTGCTGCTATTATGGACGGGGCAGTACTGGTAATTGCAGCAAATGAAGACTGCCCGCAGCCCCAGACAAAAGAACACCTGATGGCCCTGGATATTATAGGGATTAAAAATATCGTAATAGTGCAAAATAAGATCGACCTTGTATCCAAAGAGCGCATTATCGAGAATTATCACCAGATAAAAGAATTTGTTAAAGGCACGGTCGCAGAAAATGCACCTGTAATCCCGATCTCGGCTCAGCAGAACATTAATATCGATATCCTTATCGATGCTCTGGAAAACGTAATTCCTGCTCCTGTCCACAAAGTAGACAAGCCTGCCAGCATGTTGATTGCCCGTTCTTTTGACATTAACAAGCCAGGGGCTTCAATCGATGAAATGCGCGGGGGAGTTATCGGAGGAACTTTGACCGAAGGAGTCCTTCATCCCGGAGACGAGCTGGAAATAAGGCCAGGAATCAAGGTTACAACCGAAGGTGCTACAAGATGGATTCCTATTTTGACAACAGTTTCATCTATCTTTGCAGGCGCGACAAAGGTAGAAGAAGCAACTCCCGGAGGCCTTCTGGCTGTCGGAACTTATCTTGACCCTACCCTGACAAAAGGTGACTCTTTAACAGGACAGATTGCAGGAGCACCTGGTACCCTTCCTGAGACCAGACATCAGTTCGTGATGGAATTACACCTGCTTGAGAGGGTAGTGGGAGTTACAAGGGAAGAAAAAATCAACGAAATCAAGACCAGTGAACCTCTTATGCTCAATATAGGAACTGCAACCACAGTTGGAGTGGTTACAAGTGCCAGGAAAAATGAAGCTCAAGTGGCCCTTAAACGCCCGATTAGCGCAGCCATCGGGTCAAGGGTTGCTATCAGCAGGAGAATCGACTCTCGCTGGCGGCTTATTGGAGTAGGGGTAATTAAGAGTTGAAAGTTATAATTGATACTAATGGGTTCATGATCCCGGTCCAGTTCGGAGTGGATATTTTCGAAGAACTGAAAAGGCTGGGATTTGACGAATTTTTTGTGCCTGAGGCTGTAGTATTCGAGATAGAAAAACTCATAAAGCGGGAAAGAGGTTCGGACAGAACAGCTGCAAAGGTTGCCAGGTCTATGATGGACAGGTGCGAGCGTATAACTCCTGCTGCAGGCCCTGCAGATGATGTAATTCTCAGGCTGGCAAAGGAAATGGGAGCAGCTGTCCTGACAAACGATATCGGGTTGAAGCGTAGGCTTGCCGAAAAAGGAATCCAGACCATATCCCTGCGCCAGAAAAACAAACTGGACTTTGTCTGAACTATATTATTTTACCGGGCAGCATTGAATTGATTGTTTTTACGGGTGATTAGCAGATGTATAAAATGATGAAACTCGTTGATACTGTTCGTATCCCTCCTACCCTTTTAGGGGAAGAGGTGACGCAAACTGTTAAAAACGCGTTAAGAGAAAAACTCGAGGGACAGGTTGACAAAAAACTTGGTTCCCTCGTCGCGATTTGCAAGATCGTCGAGATAGGGGAAGGGCATATCCTCGTAGGAGACGGGGCAGTATATTATGATGTTACATTCGAAGCAATAATGTTCGTGCCTGAGCTCCAGGAGATTATTGAAGGTGAAGTTGTTGAAGCCGTTGGTTTCGGAGTTTTCGTAGGGATGGGACCAATGGACGGCTTGCTTCACGTCAGCCAGATCACGGACGATTTTATTTCATACGACGCCAAGAACGCAAGGCTTGTGACAAAGAATGGAGGAAAAGCCATTGCTGAAGGTGACCATGTAAGAGCCAGGGTTGTCGCTGTAAGTATCAACGAGAGGGAACCTAAAGAAAGTAAAATAGGCCTTACCATGCGCCAGACTGCTCTTGGAAAGCTACAGTGGCTTGAGGAAGCCCGCAAAAAGAAGCAACCTCACGAACTTGTAACTGAAGAAACTGCCTGAAAAGGAAGAGGATTTACAATGGCAGAGAAAGTATGTCGACACTGCATGAGAGTTCTGGAAGGACAAAACTGCCCGATCTGTGGGACTTCGGATCTTGCAGAGGAATGGAGTGGGCTTGTAATTATCTTGGATGCTGAACGCTCAGAAATAGCAAAAAAGCTTGGGGTTGACATTCCGGATAAATTTGCTCTGAAGGTGCGCTGACTTGAGTATTCATATTGAGCTTCCGAGAGAACTTCGTCCACTTATGAAGAAACCCCTGGGTACGCTTTACAGAGGCAAGGGTAGGGATACCATAGAGAAGTTTGCAGGAGAGCTTGGAAGCCCCACAAAACTTATATCCGTAGGGGATGTTACTACCTTCCACCTGCTTGAGGTTGGGATTATTCCGGATATCTGTATTGTGGACAACCGCACCAAAAGAAAGCCTGTTTCCAGTGATGTTTCAGCCCGGAACATGGACAAAGTTTATGACGAAGTATCTGTGGACAACCCTGCAGGAATTATTACCGATGAGTTGATTAGAACCCTTTGTGAAGCGTTTGCTTCAGAAAAGCCTCTCAGAATCTTTGTAAGAGGAGAAGAGGATCTGGCAACCCTTCCTGTAATCCTTCTGGCCCCTCTGGACTCTGTGGTCCTGTACGGACAGCCCGATGAGGGTGTGGTTTTTGTGAAGGTCACTGAGGAGAAAAAAGGGGAAATAAGAACTCTCTTTGAGAAACTCGTCAGCAAAAATCAGAATTACGAATTGGATAAGATACGGAGAATTTTAGATGGACATAAGAATTCTTAAAGACAAGAAAAATGCACTTTTAAATAGAAGGGAACTGGATTTCATTGTGAAATATGAAGGTTCGACTCCTTCCAGAAATGATGTCAGGAATAAACTCGCTGCAATGCTAAATGCCCCTCTTGAACTGCTGGTAATCCAGAGAATCAAAACCGAGTATGGAATGCAGGAAGGCAAGGGCTATGCCAAACTCTACGAAAGCGCCGACCGCATGAAGGAAGTAGAACTGGAATACGTCCTGAAAAGAAACGCTGTCCCGGGAACGGAAACTGAGGGAGAAGAGGCTTAAGCGAGGTGCATATACATGGCAGTAAAAGATTACTATAAAGTCCAGGGCGACTCCGTAACCAGAATCAAACAGTTTTGTCCAAGATGCGGACCAGGTACATTCCTCGCCGATCACAAGAACCGCCTCGCTTGCGGAAAGTGCGGTTATACCGAATTCAAGAAGTAATCCACTTCAAGAATTGATCTGACTATTTTTCGACCCGAACCGCAGGAGATTGCCTGCGGTTCCTTTCACTTCCTTGTTCCTATGAGAAGTGCTCAAACCCTTTTTTTGAAAATTTAATAAGAACTTTTAACCTACTCAAAATTCATTGATTGATATCGATTTTTACTTGACATGTATGCATAAGCTTGGCCGAAAAGTCAATAATTGCATGTTGTAAAAGTTAGAATAGGTTTAAACATCTGGTCATCTGTCCTGTTTTTTCATACTACCTATTGAAGTACAGCTTAGAAATGTTTATAAAAAGACAATCATTTTAACTTTTATGCCCGATCTAAAGTACTGCAATAAATTTTTTTATAAATATAGACCAATTGATAATATACAGACAGCTTATTAAGAAACAACGAGTTATACTTTAGCGATTCTGGAAAATTAAATGATCCCTTTGACTGTAAATTGGATTACTTTTGTAAATATACTCTCAATGATTTTGAAGAATCATTCTGTCAAATGGGAATTACTCCTCTAGATGTTAACAACTTAATAAAAGAATGCTTAAATATAGGAATTATAAAAGAGGAAAAAGACGGATTTCTTCTTGACACACGTCTCTTTTCTACTGAAGACAACCCTTTTAGAATTTGTTGTTTTAGTGTAACAAATAAGAGCCTGTTGATGTGGGGTCACTATGCAAAAAATCATGAAGGTATTTGTCTTAAGTTTAAATCTTTATCTGTTGAAGACAATTTTCTGTTGCCGATATATTCTAATTTCCTCTGTTTTCGTAAAGTTAATTACTGTATCAAGAAGCCACAGGTTAAGCTGTTTAATCGAAATAGTGTAGATCCAGAAAGCATTATTGAGGATTTTTTTATAACCAAATTCAAAGATTGGAAATATGAACGCGAACACCGGTTATTAGTAAAGATTGATGATCTTAATGAGAACAGTTCCATTAATTTTCGAAAGGATGCTTTGGAAGGTATAATTTTTGGTTTAAAAGTAAGTCGCAAAGATGCACTACATATAAAAC
>DATMYS010000289.1:0-3471 GCA_035560835.1 Methanosarcina sp. | reverse complement strand
GGGTAATATCCTGGAAGTTGGATGGATGACTGTATAATATTTTAAAAATTGATGGAATATGTCTTCTTAGCAGTATAAAAAACATTCCATATTCATTTAATATTAAAATACAGACTCCAAAAACCTTGACTGCCTTCCAAGCTTCAGCTCGATTTTTTCAAGGGAACCCATACCTGGCTTTCCGCAGATGTCTTCAAAAATCTTACATTTTTCTTCCGTCCTAAAACTCATATCAGAATTAATAAATTAGTCATCGAAAATAAAACAAATATAGGACTTACGCGGTTGAACTGAGAAATCAAGTACAGTAAACTTTATAGTTAAAACTTAAATTTTAAAAAGTTATGGGTTTGCTGAGATTGGTTTTATACTTCAAGTGCGTAAGTCCTAAAATATAAAGTTTCGTGTTATTCGATTAGGTAAATAATTGATGTTCCACACATTCCGCACCCCTGCCAATATAGGATAATAATCCTTAGATACTGGCTATTTCATTAATGCATATTTATCGAAACGACACATTTATGTCATGAATTTGTACAAAAATGCCAGAATTCGGAATGTATAATGTTCAGAAAGATATCAAAATTACAGACACATCTGCGGAAGTCAGCTAAAAGGTAGTCTTGGAGTTTTCAAAGACAGTTGGACAATCCCATTAACTATGTTACCAATGCCTTAGCTTTACGACTATGGGCACGGCCTAAGAAAACAATAAATTTATTTAGAGCCTCAAGCTAATGGGGGTTAATATTCGTATGCATATTCCATTCCTCTAGGTTTACCTGAATCTTCTTTAACTATGTCAACTGTCCACACATTTTCCCATTTTTTCTTTGAGTTTTCGACTAAATCACTAGAAAGGATAATCATTGAACTATTTGCCATTAACATAGTTAGTCTCACTTTTTCTTCTATTAAGTACTGTCTTTGTTCATCAGATTCAAATGGCCCATCTTTTATTAGGAATTCCTTGATAGCTTCAACCTGTTGTTTTAAAGTTTTATAAGGTTGTGAACTATCATAATCGATAAATCCAAGTGGCTCATAAAAAGGCTCTCGGGCGGCTGTTACATCCATCGCAATCACATATGGAATATTTCGACTAATCGCCACTAATCCATGGTGATATGTAAGTAACTGGCCTAAATTCATTTTTCTAGGATGAGCATTAATATTATGAACTCGTAGCGCGTCTGGTACTCCTTGATCATTAGGTTTAGGAGGCACGGAGCGATTTAGGGACGTTTTGTATTCATGTAACATAACATCTCCTTCTACTGGCGTACTTATATTTGTGTTCTTATTTGTAATCTGACCTTCTACGGTAATTTTGTCAGCGCTTGTTGTAACCTCTACTTTTCCCCTGTTAGGATTATTTTCTACAATCTCATAGGGCTTAGCCTGAACGGTTTCTCCTTGAGTACTATGATTTTCTAAATTTATGGACTGGATAGTATTGTTTGGAGAAATAATATTTCTCAGCTTACTTGCATGGTTCCCCATTACATCTGCCTCGTGCTCCAATCTAACATCGTCATTGACCGGTACTCCCTCCTTCATCTGCATAGTCGGCTGCACTCGACCCTGCTTCTGCTGCACCACATGCCAAGCTTCGTGCGGCAAATACTGCTCCTGTCCTGAAGCTACATGAATATCCGTCCCCTGAGTATAAGCAAGCGCCCCTACCTCAGCAGGCTTCGACGAATTAAAATGCACTCTCACATCACTCATATCGATTCCCGACAAGCTTTCCACGCCAGCCTTGAGGTTATCTGGCATTCCGGTATTATTCTCCCTCTTAGTTTGAAGGGGTTCTTCTTCCTCCGGGATTTCTTGCCGCTGAGTAGTCCCGATCATTTTTCCTTGAAGTGGTTTCTCTTCCTCTTCTGGGATTTCCTGCTTCTGCACGATAGGGGCTGCAAAACATGAAGGACATGTTACTTTTTCAGGCTTGCTTTCAAACTTGCCTTCCAACGGTTCCTCTTCCTCTGGAATCTCTTGGCGTTGGATGGTTCCTATCATTTTTCCTTGAAGAGATTCCTCTTCTTCTGAGATTTCCTGTCTCTGAACTATTGCCTGTTGAGCTGCGGAAGAGTTTACAATACCTGATAGCAACTGTGCAACAGCCCTGTTTCCGATAGTACGCTGAAGCTGCATAATATCAGCATGGGTAAGTGATTTAGGGTTGATTTTGGCACGCTGGATAATAGAATAAGGATTAGATAAGGGCGTCTGGATTGCGGGGGTCGCTTGCTTCTGAAAGCTGGTATCAGGCTTTTTGGATTGCTGGATTTGCTGGTGCTCGGGCATGGGTAACGTCCCTGTGGAGGTTGGATGACTGTAGGATACTTCAAAAAAATTGGTGATATATGACTTCGTTACAGTATAAAAACATTCCACTTTCAGTAAAATTTTTTCGGTTTAAAGCTCCGCTCTGGCTCTGAACACGCTGCTGCCCTGAAGCCTTAATCCTTTTTCCCACATGCCTTTACCTGAGCAACTTGCCTGCTGTCAGGCTCTCTCCCGATTCTTTTGTCAGAAAACCTTCATCTTCAGCTATTTCTGAAAAAAGCCCGATTTTTCAGCCATCTCGGAAAGGTCGTTAAGAAGAACCATAATTCCTGATACACACAAAAAAATGCCCATTAAGTACGGCACTGTTTGCATATGTCTCAATATCATTAACCAGTAAGGTTCACCAACAGGTATCCATGTTACCGGTGCCATAAGGCCAATCAGGCAAACAAAAGACAACGTCTCTAAACGAATGAACAGAGTAGGAAACTTTTCCCGACTTACTCCATATATAATTGTGGCTATTACTAGGATGCTGGCAGATACCTCTAACGTTAACCCGGCACGCGCTTCTAAAAAGTTGAAAAGGCTCTCCTCCAGGTCTGTGCTTCCCACAGAAGGATTACACCCTGAAATAAGCCCATTTGCTGCCATAAACAGGATGCATAAAAAAAACGGAATGTATAACGATTTAACCACTCTCTGCGATTTCATTGCTCCGCTGTAAATCCAGAGTAAGATCCATACAAGAATGCCTACCATATAAATGGTACAAACATAGCTGTTTTCCATTTTCCTTACCTCTTGCTCATACCAGTGTGATTCGTCTTTCTTAACCGTCATGAATGAAAATTTGGTACAATAAACCTCCAGACCAGCACGTTTCATCCCGGTAGTTGCCCGATTTCCGGCGCGGCACTTGACCTATAAAACGTTGCCCTGGGCAAGCGATTCTGGAAAGCTCTAGCACGCTGGGAGATAACTGCAGAATTTGACTCGTAGGTCAGGTTTGCGAGAGTTGTTCTTCTTTGAGGAAAGAGCTCTGGTTCTTTGAATTGCTGGAGTTGCTGGTGCTTAGACATGAGGAATATCCCTGTGGAGGTTGGATAGATGACTGCAATAAAATTTAAAGAAACTGATAATATATGACTTCTTTACAGTATAAATATGTTC
>DATMYS010000288.1:0-3801 GCA_035560835.1 Methanosarcina sp. | reverse complement strand
AATGATTTGGTTTATTTTCTACTTTGTTTTTCTATTTTTCCAAGGACTCTTCAATTTATATTTTTTTGCATTCATAGCTTACAATACAATTTTAATTCTATTCTTTTGATTGCGAATTCAAACTCACATTATTTTCGTTATCTATTAAGGGGATTTCTGCCTTTTTCCAAAATTCGAATTTATTATTTCTTCTCTTCGTACTTATCAATGTATGAGGAGGATTTTTATACCTTATCGCGTATTTGTTCCTTTAATATACTAATCAACTCGAGGAGTGCTGGCTACGCTTACAAGTTTAATCACGTCTAACTCCGTTTCTTCAGGTGCGCTCTCAGTGACTACTGTAACACCAGGAATTCCTGAAGGCGCATCCGTGGCTACGGCAGTTTTACTTTTATTGCTTTTGCTCAGGGACTTCCTCCCTGCGTCGAAGCATTGGGAAAGTACAGTTAAGGTTTCTTTAAATATGGGAATTATTCCACTGATGTTTTCCTTTGGTGCAATCATCCTCTTTAAGGTTGTCGCACTATTTTAATGGCTTTTCAGAGGACTCCCATCCAAAGTGTCTGCCCGAGTTCCTCTTCGGGAACACAGGGTCTTTTCGGCAGCCGAGTTGTGTTTTGCCATTCCGCTGCTCCTTTTGCTACTCGAGCCCTATATCGGGAGAATGGAGTTCTTTACCCTTGGCAACGGCATGGTCACAACCTCTTCAAAAAACTGTTTGTCTGCAAGCCTTTTCAAAAAAGGTTTGATCGAAAACGTCATTTTCGGCGTGCTCACGACCCTTTTGAAAAAAGGCTTGACCGAAAACCTTTTCAAAAAAGGTTTGATCGAAAAACCATGCAACGGCGTGATCAACCGGCGCAAAGGTTGCGGCTCAACAGTTGCGCTCAAGAAGGATAATTTCTGGATAGAATATTGGCTCTTCGCTGTTTCGAGTAGGTAATTTATATTCACTTCCTATATGTGAAAGTGATATATCTAATATTTAGAAAAGTTTGTTGTTGAAAATCACATTCAAGCTAGGTGCTTTTCATCTTGCCGGGCAACTGTATAACTACGCAATTATTTTCAACCCATACAAAATAGCGAAGAGCCATAATAAAACTGTCATAATTGATTCAGTTTCGACGACAATAAACAATTTCGATTATGTGTTTTATCCCAAAATTATTTCGTTTTTTAATTTTTTATTGTAGTTATATATCGTATGCAGGTGGACCCACTATTTTACTTCAACTTCTGATTTCTTTCTTTTACATGGTCGTTATAAAGTACAAAAATGAAATTGGAATTTATTCAGTGTTTTACCTTTTGCGTCGTCTGTTGTTGCATCGTATATTGAACTCTCAAATATTTCTGAATTTGCGAACTCATTTCAGATAAAACATTTTTTTCTCTGGTGGAATACAGTTTATACCTAAACTCTCTGGCTAATCCTAAAAAACGTGCAAACGCGAAAAGCATGTGAAACTGCTAATATTGCTCTATTCTGTATTTCCATCTCGAAAACTGGAGTGAGTTTTTCCTGACTATGTGATTGAGAATAAGTCAGGAAAGAAGTTCCCAACTATATCGAAGCTTTTGCTTTTGGCTAATTTCCTTTGATCGAGCTCCTTTTTCCTTTTTTGGAATATGTTAGTGGACGTAGAGAATTTAAAGGAGAAGGGGAATAATCCCGAAAAAGAATACATTCATAAATCCATGAATTAACACAACCAGCGGTAGGCTTCGGGTCCCGTAAAATAGGTAGCCTATAACAGCACCTACTAAGGTTATGTAAAATATTTCGTAAATGCTCCCATATCCTGAATGCATTAACCCGAATAAAATACTTGTAACTATTAGCGCTTCCCGGCTGCCTAATACTATCTCTAACCGATTCTGCAGGATTGACCGGAAGACCATCTCCTCTACAGGGCTCACGAAAAGAACCATAATTATGGTGAGACTCAGGAGGTTAAGAATTGAAAGATCCTGAATAAGGGGATTTTTCCCGACTATAATATATTCCCCTACTCCTAATAAAAGGCCCATAAATATTGATAGCGGAATATATATCCCTATTTTTTTGAAGGTTATCCCAAGTTGCGTGCGAGTAAATTCCTGATTAATGGCTGCAATGCTTACAGGAATTGCCAGAAGACAGTATATGAAAACAAGGTTGTAAAGCTTCTCTTCATAGAAAAGAGGCATTGAGAAATCTACCAGACGAAGGATCGGCAGAAGGATGAAAGCCTGATAGGTTTTCTGAATATCCTTATTTTTTATATATATTATGGAAAAGGAAAGCCCAAGCAGAACTAATGCATGTATTTCCATGGCTTCGAGTTTCCTTCCCGAATATACCATCAGTTCCGCAAGAGCAATGAATACAATCGGGATTGCTAGATAAATCCATTTGTTTTCTATCTCAGGTGTTTTTTCCTTCAGATTTTCAGATATCTTCGTTTTCATGCCTTCCGGAGTATCCACATTCTGACTCTCAAATGCTCCCATCCTCACACCTCCTCTCCAACATTTATCCAGAGGCGCAGGTCTTTGTAGGGTGTATTCTTTTCAGTCTCATTGAAAAGCAGAAACTCAAGCTTCATATTCTTTCCTTCAACAGAAGGCGTAATCTCAAGAGGCTCTACCAGGGTCGTATTATGGGCAAGCCTGATATGCTGCAGATTCTCCGGAAGAGGCAGCGATTTATTTTCAAGCTTTACTTCCATTGTATAGTCCATTGTTCTGTACTCATTATTAGTTATTCCTATATAGTAGGTCCCACTTTCTCCCTGTATATAATTTGTTGTATAGTTGTTAGCTGTCCCGTTGGTCCCAAGGATATAGAACTCCGTAAATGACTCTCTATCCTGAGGCACCAGAATGACGTAAGCTCCAGTTCCTATCAAGACCAGGAAAGAAAGGGCTAGAATTATCCTGAGGTTTTTCTCAGTCTTTGATTCCGGCTTTCCCATAATCCCTGATAGCAGGATGAGGGCAAGGGCCTTGAAAGGTACCTCAAATTTCCTGTCTGCAGGTAGATAGTTTCTCCTAACGTATGCTGTTGCCAACATGATCAGGGTAAATATGGAGACACTTGTAATGACAGGCATCTCCTTGATCCCCCAGGGGGTATAATTGAGTGCAAGCCCTATCAAAGGCACAACTGAGACGCTCATTGCAACAGAAAGAGCTATCCTCTCCATCCCTTCAAGTCCGCTTTTTTCCGGAAAAAGCATAGCTATGAGGGCATATCCTGGAAATAAGAGTATCAGGGGTAGACCAAGAGCTGTGCGAATAAAACTTCCGCTAAGTACAGGAATTAGTACGAAAATATCTGTAAGAATTACAAGGCCTGCTACTAACAACAGGTCAGATGGGAACTTCTGGTTTCCGGCCATATAACTCCTCATAAAACGGTCTTATGTTTTTTTGGCTTCCCAGCCTTTTCTTTATTCGGGCTAATCTGCCAATTTCTCTGTTCCCTATGAGGTTTTTCGGAAACCTTCCGATTTCCTCTTACCGGCTGATTTAATCTTCAATTGCGAAGAATTACGCCGAAAAGGTGAAAGCTGTCCGAGTTTTAATCCCGGTTTTCTTATGATTTAGCAGAATATATTTCCTGAATTATATTCGTTTTCAAGAATGTTTTAACCCGATCTACTCAATTACTTAGTTGTATAAAATATCTTTCCCTTTTCCTGCATTGTATTTAAAATACTTTTCCCTTTTTTCTATCTCCCTTAAAGAAGTTTTAGCCTTTTAAGCCTCTATCTCTTTTACTTTTTAAATAAGGTTTTCGGGATTAAGTCC
>DATMYS010000287.1:0-6681 GCA_035560835.1 Methanosarcina sp. | reverse complement strand
TTTTATACCTTTCTTGTATCATACTGCTATATCAGTACTGATGTGACTTTTTTGACTGCGGGATTCCGACTAAGAAGAAAAAAGTTACCGGAAATACGGGGAAATTCCACAACTAATTCATGTGACAACACAGCATTTATTAAGTGAAATACAACAGAAAAGAGACAGTCGAAGCGGAACTTAGAATGGGGGGAATAAATGTATAAATTAATGTATGGACCGATGCAGCTCTTAATCATCGTGTTTGAGGATCCAGACTTTCACGGTCAGATCCGTCGAGAGCTTGAATCAGTCCTGGAAAAAAGAATGATTAGACTCATTGACCTACTTTTTGTTTGGCATGGTGAGGGCGAAAATGTTACTTCTCTGAAGGCTACACAACTGGATGAGGAGGAAAGAATACATTTCGGTACCGTTATAAGAGGTCTTATTGGGTATGAAGCAATTGGTCAAGGGATAGCTAGGGGAGGCACAGAAGAAGGAATCTTGGCAGCAGCCCACGAAAATTATGGAATAACCAAAGAAGATATTATGGAGATAACCGAAGCAATTCCGGAAAACACTGCTGCTGCTATTCTTATCATTGAACACCTTTGGGCAAGGAGTCTCAAACAGGCGATTCACAATGTGGGAGGAGTATTGGTTTCTCAAGGAATGCTCACACCTGAGCTACTCGCTGTAGCTGGAAGAGAACTGACACACGCGGTCAAAGTTGCAGATGAGAAGAAAGTCAAATGTAATAGCCCATCCTTCGGATTGGATCAATGTGAAGTGAGTAAATGACTATGCTTTTATGCTACCTTTTTCGCTTTTAATGTGCTTTTGAAGGCTAGTTTTACCAACGAGGCTAACAATTGCATCCAAATCATCAAATTTTTAGATGTCTTATTCGCAAATTGCCAGCTTCCCCTATTCTAGCTCCAATATTCCCAGAGTAACCCAATTATTGCCCCATCTCGCTTATTTGCTGTAGTGTCAATCATTAGCTTAACTTCGTTTTCTGTGATCAGTTATTCTGGAAACTTATAGGTTCTACCCTTTAGATATGTGTTGATCCATTTTATTATAAATGAAAAAAATAGAAAAATCTCAGGGGAATTTTCACCCGCAACTAACATTGCCTTTGCCTAACGGCCCCAAAACCTAATCCTTACCAAGGACGCGCTATACCCCTAAGCCACCAAGGAACTGACTTTATGTGAGTAAAACGTGCAAGGTCCGATTGTCTAAAGTTCTTTTTCTGATGCTGTCAAGTCTACGAGGGATAGACAATTTATAGGTTCGTCTGTATCCCGAAAAAAATCTTATCCCTTGTAGACCTGACAGTTCACTTGCCTTTATCTTTGCAGAACTTAGATTCTATTTTTATATTTTTTATGACAGAGTCTATACTTCATACATAAGTGACAAAAAAATGAAAAATAAGAAAAAGCAGGTTAATAATCAACCTGTTCTGTTTCTTTTATCTTTTCCTTGAACAGAATATATACCCACAGCTGGTAGATGATAACTATAGGCACGAATATCAATGCTCCTCCCAACATGATGCTCAAGGTCATGTGGCTTGATGCTGCCTCAAAGATATCTATTCCGTATTCAAGAGAAACAGAGGACTTAAGCATGTAAGGATAGATACTTGCAAGCCCGCTTTGAACAATGAAAAGAAGCACCAAAAGATTGCTGCAAAAGGCCGGGAATCCCTTGTCCTTTTTTGCAAAGAACACAGCAAGGACAGCTGCCACTACCGCAAGAACTGGCAATAAGTACAGAGCTGGCATGGCTGAATAGTTGGTTTTAAAACCTTCTATACCCACAAAGGAATATGCCAGAAAGACCAGAGCAAGTACAAGTACAATAAGAGTGCTCTTCTTTGCCATATCACCTGCTTTTGCAGCTATGGCACCTTCGGTCTTGACATTGATCCAAAGTGCACCTGAAGTAACACTCATAAGCACGAACAAGACCCCACCTATCAATGCATATGGGCTGAAAAGTCCAATAAGGGTACCTTTATAAACTCCTCCTGAAGCGATCTCAAGCCCCTTGAAGAAGTTCGCAAATGCAACTCCCAAGACCAGAGAGATCAGCAAGCTTCCAATGAACCATCCCCACTTAAAGGCCTTCTGCAACTGGAGATTATCATCCTTGTGGAGATATTCCACGGAAATGCCTCTTGCGATCAGGCCAATGAGCAACAACATCATAGGAAGATACAGGAAAGTAAACATCTTCGAGAATGCCAAAGGAAATGCAGCAAATGTTCCACCTGCAGCCAGGATGAGCCATACCTCATTACCGCCCCAGAAAGGACCCACAGATCTCTGAATTTGTATCCTCTGCACCTTATCTGTGGCAATAAAGGGTGCTAAAAGACCTGCTCCAAGGGAAAATGAGTCTACAATGAAGTAAACTCCCCATATAACACACCACAGGAAGAACCAGATAACAGCAAGCATCTCATGAGTAAGGAAATCGAACATCTTCACTCAACTCCTGCCGCATTGACTACGGTTTTCTTCATGAGGTATATCTCAAAGACCATCAGGATCAGATAGAATGCACTGATAAGAACAACACTTAATAACACATCTGATGTGGGAACCGATGATATACCATTAGCTGTCTTTAACAAACCGTGTACCAGCCATGGCTGCCTTCCTACCTCAGCTACAATCCAGCCAGCAGTGATGGCAATATATGGAAGAGGAATAGACCACATCAGCAGCTTCAGATATTTATCCGATGTGTATAGCTTGCCTGACTTTTGAAGATATAAGCCTACAAGAGCCTCTATTATGAACAGGGATCCCAGAATCGTCATCAGCCTGAAGCTCCAGAATACCATTTCTACAGGTGGTAATTCGTCCTGAGGTAACTGGTTAAGGCCTGTTATATTTCCACTGAAATTTCCTGTATACAGGAAACTTGCAAGACCTGGAATTTCCAGTAACTGAACACTATTAGAACCTGTGCTTGAATCAGGTACCTGTATCAGATACATGGGCACTGAAGAACCTGTTTCCCATATCGCATCCATTGCAGCTCCTTTAGCAGGCTGAAGCTCAGTAACATATTGTGCATAACCGTGACCAAGAACTGGAAGCAGGACTGCAGTAGCGAGTGCTATGGTAACTGCTATGCTGAAAGACTTCCTGAACACTTCATTGTTGTTCCTTTTAAGGAAATGATATGCACAGATTCCCATGATCAGGAATGCTGTCAACATGTAAGCTGAAAGCAGAGTGTGTACCAGCATGTACCACACATAGCTGTTTGTAAGTAGAGCAAAGAAATCCGCCATAACCACCTTACTCCCATCAGCAGCCATCTCATAGCCGACTGGATTCTGCATAAAACCGTTAGCAATAATAATCCATAATGAAGACATGTTAGTACCCAGAGCGACCATCCACATGGAAAATGCCTTTAGTTTCTGATGGTTGCGGTCAAGGAATATCCATGCACCAAAGAAAGTACCTTCAAGGAAGAAAGCCAGTAACGCTTCCACCGCTAAAGGCGGTCCAAAGATATCTCCCATGAATTCTGCATAGGCACCCCAGTTAGTACCGAACTGAAAAGTCATTGCAAGACCTGTTACCAGACCTATTGCAAAGTTTATCTTGAATATCCTACCCCAGAAATCGGCCATCTTTCGCCATGTTTCATTTTTGTTCTTGTAATATACAGTTTCCATGCCTGCCACTAACAATGCGAGTCCAAGTGTTAGTGGAACGAACAGGAAATGGAACGCAACTGTTATGGCAAACTGAAGCCGACTTAACAAAAGCAATTCAACCATTCGTTATCCCTCGTTTTATTACGTACTGAACAAGATCGTATTTGCGCTGAAGCAAGCCGATGTCTTCTGTCACGGCTTGCAGATCATCTCCATGCTCAATCTCATCAGTGAGAATCTGAAGCACAATGCTGTGTGTCACCGGATCTTTATCGTTGACTATCTGAAGAATATACTATTGTACACCCGGATAGCATACTGTTTCCCTTTGATATTCTGCTCAAGTTATGTTTCCTCCTTACACTCCTTAGACTCCTTAGACTCCTTACACTTCTTACATATGCCGTAGAAGTTAGTGCTCGTTGAAACAATAGTAAATCCTTCTATTTCCTCAGCTATCTTCATCGAGTAATCCAACAATTGCTCTGAATTGAAATCCTCCATCCTTCCGCACTCCCGGCAGATTAGATGGTGATGTGGAATGAAATTCGCTTCAAATCTTGAGACCCCTTTTACATTTACCTCCTACAGCAACCCTTTCTCCGTAAGGAATTTGAGATTTTTATATACAGTAGCCTTGCTTATACGCGTCAGTTTTTTTCTAACCCCATCATAAACTTCGTCTACAGTTGGATGACCATCGTGTTTGCGCAGGAAAGCAAGTATTTCGACTCTCTGATTTGTGTATTTCATGTCAGATTTCTCTGTTGGCTTCATTGCCGTCCACCTAAATTACCTGTGAAAGCAGGTTTACTCAGATGTACATGATATTCATTACTAAATGATATTTATTATTAGTTAACAATTGCCATCAACCACTTTAATTCTTTACTTAGAGAAGCCTTGTAACTGCTTTCCTTTCCTAATGCTGTAGTCTGCAGTTTTCCCCACTAAAAATACAGCTAAAAACAGTAATTTTGGACAGAACTTGCCAGAGCAAGATTGTACGTCTTTTTCAATAAAATATACAGTTTCTTGCAACCTTAATTGGAATATAAATCTAAATTTTATTGCACGTTTTTTGGAAATCAACTCCTCTGAAAATTTCCTTCCACGCCCGCATGATCACGAAGTGAGCAGATATCGAGCGGTTACTGGCAATACGAAGGATAAGAGTTTTTTTCCAGCTATCGAACCCATAAAATTAGCTCCCTCGTAGATTAGACAGAGCCAAATTTGTATAACTCATATAATTCAATAGCTAATAAACTTCTGAACTAATCTACACCCCTGTGCTATATCTAAGGATTGCAGCAATTCCTCCAAAAGCTATCATAAGTTGAGAGCCTTTGTCGAAATCTGTTGATACAAAAGCAATCCTTGCATTGCCTTTGTCAGCGAGTTCTGAAAATTCATCAACGATATCAAGAATATCCGTGACTCCAAGTGCAGAACCACATTCAGGACAATTTCCGGCCACAGGAACAGCTCCATTGGACTTCCATTTTCTTGTCCATTTATTCTCATATCCACAAACACTGCATTTGAGAATTATTCTTTCAGATCGCAGGTCTTCGGAAAGTAAAAGCACATCAACTGCCTTTATTTCAAGATTCGCCCGTACATTGTCTTCTCCATAGGATATCTTCCCAGATTCAGTAGCGATTTCTTTAAAAAAAATTTCCATATCTTTCTTTTGCTTAATTAAGTCAATATCCTGGAGAGTATCCTCTGCTGCATCTATTAACTCAGAAAAACCTGATTCATCCGTATACCCTGTATCGAACAATCCAAGAACCTTTTTCTGAAGCTCATAATGTAGAAATTGACCTTCACTGAACTCTTCTTTAGTTGGAGAATGCCCTCCTATAAGAATGCCTTTAAGTTCAGATGACTCCAGTTCAAGGAACGCTTCACTTGCAGCATCTCCTATTCTTTTGTAGAAATCATGAATAGCAATGCGCCTGAGCTGTTCAAAACGATGTGCACTCTGACCTCCTTTTCTTTGTTTACCAGGGACAGTAGAGTGGAGATGCTTAATAACTTCAGTTTGCTTACCTACAAGCATTCCGATAGTTGCTTCTCTTAAGTCTAGAAGTATAAGCCCATAAGTACTGCACTCTCTGAGCATTTCCTCAAGGGGCTCAAGATAAAAAACGGAATCACAGTGATATATATAATGTACAACAGGTTCTGGAGGAATAAGAACTTCGTTTTCCATGCTTGTCTTGTTATCCCCAGTATCGACAGCCCCTACAAAATAAACTATCCCGTTTTCGGGTATTTTGTTAAGGGATCTTAATTTTGCCAACAAAAAATCAAGTGTTCCTTGTACGTTATTGCTAGTAAGTTTAGACTTAATGTCCGAAGCCTGTTCATGTTCTTCTCTCAAATGATTTGTAACATCTGAAATCTGTTTATCAGAAGGAATATAAAGGGAAATTAATTCTGTGCTCCTTCCACTTTTATTTCTTAGAATCTCAAGATTCTTTTTTAATACATATTTTTCATATGTACAATATTCAGCCGTTCCGACTTCCTCCTTCTCTCATAAAAATGCAACTAAGTTGTTATGGCAAACTGAAGCCTACTTAATAAAAGCAATTCAACCATTCGTAATCCCTTGTTTTTATTTGCATTAGGTAATCATTGTGACTCGGAAAAGACTCCGAATTGTAAGGATCACCGATAACTGTAATATTTATATTTAGATTTATAATTATAAGAGTAAATTTGCAAATACACAATGACTTTGCACATAAAAATTATGGAAAGAACAGGGTTCATGGCCATTATATGTCCATGAACCATTGAACACGATCAATATTTGCACTGAAACAAGTCTATGTCTTCCATCACAGCTTCACTATTCCAGTGCCCGTTTTTGTGGATCTATCCGTTTTTTCTTGGTGGCTTAAATCCATTCGCTTTGATCCGTTCGTTTTGATCTGTTCTTTTATCTTTGTGGGGTTGCAATCTACATTATTCCCAAACTTATTTAAAAT
>DATMYS010000286.1:0-6695 GCA_035560835.1 Methanosarcina sp. | reverse complement strand
CATATATTTGAGGCGAAAAAATGGACATTTAATGTTTACTGTACTTTATTTATACATTGAGTACGTAAGTTATATAGAATAAAACGATACCCTTAGGTCAAATGTATCGAATTTCAGAAATTCGGAGAATTTCATTTTCCTTTTTTACCCAGGTCATTAGAAAGCAACTTATATTTTATAGGGGGAAATAATGAGAAAAGCACTGATTATAATGATGGTGTTTTGTTAGGCTTATTCCTCGCAATAGGATGCGCAGGAAATAAATCGGTAACTCCAAATGAAACAGGAATTCCAAAACAGGCTGTAACTCCAGCTGGAGAAGATGCAATTGAAAGACAGACTGCAACTGAAATGCAGAATGTGACAGAGATACCGCAAATAAGAGAATATACGCTTAAAGAACTTGCAGAGTATAACGGTAAAAATGGGAAGACATACGTTGCCTATCAAGGCAAGGTCTATGATGTGTCTGATAGTTATCTTTGGAAAGGTGGCATATATAATGGACACATTGCAGGGAAGGATCTCAGTGAAGAATTGAATAAGTCACCACACGGGCCTGAAATCATAAAGGGTTTTCCTTTTTTGGAACGTTGAGAAATAAGCTCGAAATTTTAGGCATGATACAAAATCGATGTCACATTCCAACTTTACATCATGAGTATTTAAAAAGAATTCATAAGGAAAGTAACTATGTTTTTCGTAGTATTTTTTGCATTTGATAGGGACAATGGAGGGGGACTAAATCTCTGAGGAATCAAACCGAAGATTAGCGATATCGGATATATACATGGGTCTAGCTTTACTTTTGATTATTTGTGGCATTGCCCTGGCGTACGAAAACTGGATAGGCCATGCTCTGATAGCTATCATCAGCCTGTTACTTATGGGCTATGCTCTCACAACTGGGGCTATGCTCAAGGGAAGGCTAATGAGGAAATCAGGAAATATCTTTAAGCTTCATAGAAAGTACGGCATTTACTTTGGAGCCTTCATTTTGGGCTCGTTCATCTATGGTTTATGGATAAGATTGCTGCAGCACGAAGAATCCATACTATCATCTGTTCACGGAAAGCTGGGGATGATTATACTTTTCATTGTGACTCTTCAGGTTATTCCAAGCCTGATTTTAAAGAACCGAGCAAAATACAAGGGATTGCACAGAATAATTGGATACGCTCTGGCGCCAATATTGGTCATCGATGCTGGTTGGGGCCTGCATAATGGCGTAACTGGCGGGACAAAAAGTCTGGTTCTCCTGCATTCAATATCCGGAGGCCTGGCTGCCCTTTTTCTGGTCTGGATCATTCTAGAGATACGGTATCCGACAGACAAGTCATTTGCTAGGGCTAAGGTGGCAAGCTATCTGTCTGCATTCCTGATAACTACAGGATGCTGGATTGTAGGAGGTTACAATTACTTAACAGCCTATGGTTCGCAAGTAAGACGTGTAATCTTGGCAGGACCGCATCCATGGGCGCACGAGGTTGTAATGGAGGCAAAAGAGCACATCTTTGTCTTTCTGCCCATAATCGCTTTTGCTCTGTCCATTACCCTGTCCACCTTTGACAGAAATACTTTTCGGGATGATGCTAAGTCCAGACGTGCCTTGAAGATGATTGTCTACCTAGCACTTTTTATGATACTGCTCATGTTCCTGATGGGAGCAATCATATCCAATGCTGGACAGACAGGGACGGAGGCCCTAAAATGAAGGAATCATCAACTTCCATCGTATCAGCCGTAATTACCATATTTTTAACCGGCTGTATCATCATTACTCATGATATATCAAAGGATTTTAGACAATCGTTGACGGCACTTACGGGCCATCATTGGATATCAGTGAGCGTGATAACAGTGATATTATTTGTGCTCTCTTCGGGGCTTCTGTTGAGCTCGACGAAAATAAGAAAAATCTTGAGATCATACGATATTGAGTTATGGTCAACTTCCCTGATATACGTGACCGTGATCATGATTCTAGTAATTTTTTTGGGATTAATCGCTCACTTTCTAGCGGATTGAGATTTATAAAAAAGACCGAACTTGAATCAGACTTAAAGATACATCATATTTCAAAAGAATTGCTGTTTCACATCCTAATTGCTGTTTCACATCCTAAAGCTACACTTCACTAAACAACTTATTAAATATATTAAAGATTAATTGCTTTTCAATATAAATCTATAGTGTTTAAAAATTAATTTACAGAATACCTACAAAAACCCTGGAACAAACAGTTAATCAAAGACTCCATAAAAACATAGTTATTCAGAACAGAGCCTTGTGCCTTTACGGAATTATAGTTGACTTCAATGTTTATTCCAGCTTCCTATGCAGCCTTGTTATCATGACATTAGTTCCGCAATCTGGATTTCTGATGATACTGCAAGTTTCTGACCATGTTATGTGATAACTACCATAACAACAGGATGAAGCTTAAAGCTTCAAATCTAAAGAAGATCTGGCAGAAACCATTGTAAATATATTATATCCATCGTCCTGCCAAATATCCTCAAATCCCTCTAACATTCCATAAAGCCTTTCATTGCAAACAAATACGTTTTTCGTGTACTTTGTTTTGAAGAGGATAACCAGTTATTTACAATGGGATTTTCTTTAAGCTGTTCAGCTTTCGTGTTCTCACTTAAATTGAATTTATCTACAATTATATAAAAAGATCCCTGAATTTTTCCATTTAACCTCATTGTGAGATACTTGACAAAAAGTTTCAGATTTCTGCTTGCTATCAGGGAGGGCAGTTATTGAAAGATTAGACAAAGGATGTCCTTTTATCTTTATTTCAAGTTCCTTATACCAACCAAAAGCAGCTCTTTTTACTTCAAGGTCTTGCTCTTTCAGAGAACTTTCAAGGCCAGTTAATATCTTTATTGCAGTTTCCGGGCTGCTTAAATCACTTGTAAAATGAGCATATGGATATATCATGACTCTTTTTGACTTTATCATTTCAAGGCGCTTAATTATCTCTTTAGTAGCATTTTCGATGACACTGTGTGGGTTGTCCTCGTCGATTTTTTCCGAACAGCAAAAAAGAACGACACCTTCTTCCATAGAATCTGTTTTCAATTTAAATGCTTCTGCTACTTTTGTTTTTCTTTTGGTACAATACCTTACATAATCGACATGGGCAAATACTATTCTAATGTTTGAACCCTCCTTGACTTTAACCTGGTTTTCTGTTTATCAAGTTGAACATAATTTTACTATACATCGAATGTAAAGATCGAATTTTACATTAAGTATAAAGATACTTTAACTTTACGCTTGATGTAAACTTGCCGGAGATGTGTACAGATCCGCCTAAAAACTGCAATCATAAGATTTATATTTGTTTACAGTAGATGTAAACATGTGATAAAGTTAGACCAAATAGATCTCTCCAATAGTGATCTAAGCAGGTTTTTCAGCCCAATTGAAATCAAATTATAGAGGTTTTATCGAAAATAAGGAATAGACCATATCTTGAATTAAAGAGAATGATCACCACATTTTCAGAAAAAGTAACAATTGTGACCATAAACAATATATGCGATTATTGCTACATATGTATCATAACCACTACATATGATTCGAGTAAATATTTGCTAAAGCATACATGTAGATAAAAAACAATCGTAGTGAAGGTATAAAAATGAAAAAGACGATCACAACAGTTCTCTTGGGAATACTCTTGATAGGCATTTTGGGGGCAGCGGTTGTCAGTGCAGTTGCTTCAGACGATGCAAAAGCAAACGATAGCTTTGGACAAATGCACCAATGGTGTGGCAAATACATGGATTCGAGCAACTTCAACTCAAACGAAAACGGATCAATGCACAGGTGGTGTGGTGAATACATGAACTCCGGTAGTCTTAAATTAAATGGAAGTGAAGGACAGACAAACATCGACTCCGGCAATAACCAAAATGGTTTTTCTTGCCACTAATTTAAGATAAGCAATTAATAGATTGTCTCTTTTGAAAAACAATAGAATTCTATAGGCAGAAGAATTGATGTAGCCCATGAATATCTCATGGGCGCGTTATCCCTGAAGGGCTGCAGGATATCACAAATATGCCAGAATTCAGACAAAAAAATAAAGATAACACCATTAAGAATCTGGTTTTTTAGAGGTGAAATGCTTGAACGGTATGGGATACGGAATAATTGGCTCAATAGGCGGATTCCTCCTGAGTCTGCTAATTATCCTTCTCATTGTGGGTGCAGCTGTAGTGCTACTGAACAAATACGGCTATGTATCTCCCAGGGATAATGAGCGAACTGTAAAAATGGAGAAAGACATTGAAGAGATCCGAAAAACAGTAGAAGATATAAAATCCAAACTGGAAGAAATATAAACTATACTAAAAGAAATATAAACTATAATACACTAGAATTGGCTCAAATATCTTCGGAAAACTAATACTTAAACTTTAGAACATGCGAGGATACTCAGGATGGTAAAATCACTTCAACAAATAGTGGAGGTTGGCGAGGCTCTCTCCCATCCTGTGAGGCTAAAATTACTCTATATGCTGTCCGAGAGGGAGAGATATGTATACGAACTTGCCGCAGATCTTGGTCTCTCAAGACAGGTAGTGAACCTGCATTTAAAACGCCTGGAAAAAGCCGGATTTGTTGAAAGTGACCTCAGGCTTGAGGCTAATGATCCGAGGGCCAAGAAGTTTTTCAAGCTAAAAGAATTCGAAGTTTCTCTCTCTATGGAAGATCTCAAGGAGATTTTTGGGTAGATACACTGAATTAAACAGTGCTTATGAGTATCCTATATCTAATCAGGTAATTTTGCAGGCGCTGTTTTTAATGTTTTGGGATGTAAAAGCATCTTGAATCATTCACATTCTACTCTGATACCCTGAACTATCTTTCTATTCCCTTTTCAATAGATCTTTTAAAGTCAGGAGTGAGAATTGAACTCACGTAATTCCGGGTTGCAGCCGGAAGCATATCCACTCTGCCATCCTGACATCTATCAAGTTTATACACTAGTGCTTCGATTCTAAAATCGATTCCTTATTTCCTGGAAAAATCCGTGATCTTTGGATCTATTGAGAAGTCAAGTTTTATGAACTTACTTAGGAATCGCAGTACTAGTATTTCTCCAAAACATACTTTGTCGAGAGGATGTAACTTATATTGAGCATTAAGCCTCGCAGGAAACAAATATGGACCCGATAGATCTAGCATCTCTTACTTTTGCCAGAGATAAAAAATCTCAAGCAAGGAATAAACAAAATTTAGCAGCTATGTAGGCTCTTAATCACTCTTTTACAAGAAGTGATTTTCCTGTCATCTCTGGCGGCTTAGGGATTCAAAGAAGCTCGAGAAGGGTTGGTGCAACGTCACATAGTTTTCCATTCTTAAGCGCTTTTACCTCATTGTTTCCGAAGTAAATACATTTTACCGGATTTGAGGTATGTGCAGTATGTGGCTCTCCTGTTTTTGGGTCTATCATCTCCTCGGCATTTCCGTGATCTGCAGTAATAAGTGCCACACCTCCTTTTTCTTTTAGAGCCTCAACAATCCTGCCAATACATTTATCCACAGCTTCTACCGCTTTGACTGCAGCTTCAAGAATCCCGGTGTGTCCGACCATGTCCATATTTGCAAAGTTAAGGACAATAACATCATACTTTCCTGACTGAATCCTTCTGATAACTTCATCCGTAAGCTCACATGCACTCATTTCTGGTTTAAGGTCGTAAGTAGCGACTTTCGGTGAGGGGATAAGGCAGCGGTCTTCACCCCTATAACGCTTTTCTTCGCCGCCGTTAAGGAAATAGGTCACATGGGCGTATTTTTCGGTTTCAGCTATGCGTAGCTGGATGAGTCCATTCTTGCTCAGTACCTCCCCAAGTACATTTTCCAGCTTTATTGGAGGAAAAGCAATAGGCACATCAAGGGTTTCGTCGTACTGTGTCATGCAGACAAAGTAAACCTTCGGACGTTTTTCTCTTACAAAGCCGTCAAAGTCCTCTTTTACAAAAGCCCAGGTTATCTGCCGTGCCCTGTCGGCCCGAAAATTGAAAAAGATCACAGAATCGCTATCCTTTATAGTTGCAACGTTTTTTCCTTCTGAATCAGTTATTACAGTCGGTTTTACAAACTCATCAGTTTCTCCCCTGGCGTAGGCATTAGAAACTGCAGTTTCTGCGTTTGGGGCTGTATACGGGGATACTCCTCTCGTCAGGGCATCGTAGGAAAGTTTTGTCCTGTCCCAGCGCTTATCTCTGTCCATTGCGTAATAACGACCTGAAACGGTTACTATTTTAGCACTTCTATGCTCTTTACAAAATGCATCCAGTTCCTTTATGTCTCCTAGAGCAGCTTTTGGAGGTTCGTCCCTCCCATCCAGAAAAGCATGTATATATACCTTTTTTAGACCCCTCTCCTGTGCAAGTTTGATAAGGAAATACAGGTGAGGCATATAACTGTGAATGCCCCCATAGGAAGCAAGTCCCATGAGATGCAGGCTGGAATCATTAGCTTTGACATTTGAAATTGCATTCAGAAAAGCCTGATTTTTGAAAAAATCTCCTTTCCTTATGGAGAGGTTTATTCGGGTTAAATCCTGGTACACAATTCGCCCTGCTCCTATATTCAGGTGCCCGACTTCGGAATTTCCCATCTGGCCTTCCGGAAGACCTACATCTTCTCCTGAGGCTTCTAAGAAA
>DATMYS010000285.1:0-2090 GCA_035560835.1 Methanosarcina sp. | reverse complement strand
CTCTGGAACTCAGGCAAAAGCCACAACCGGAGCAAGTGAAATCGTCTCTTTTTCTTTTCCGTTCTCTAATTTAATTACTACAGGGAAAAAGAGAATATGCCCAGCTATTTTTCCATCAACTTCAGCTACAAGCGATAGTTTGGAAATAAATTTAGGGTTTTTCCTGAGGTTTTCAACGAGCTTTCCTTCATCGGGCTGCCCGAAGGCAAAATCGTTTACTTCGGTTATTGCCGGGTAGTCAGAAGAGGTTTCGAGGCGATTTTAAGGGGCATTTTATATATTTCCCTGCGTCTTTTTTAAGCAAGTTCTCTTTTTATAATTCTTACAATAACCATTTATCTGTTCCTATTATCAATCAAAAAATCTGGATATTTTTTCTACAATAGAAGATTTTATCTCGAATTATAGAAAACCCAAGGGGTTTTTAACTAATTATGGAGCGATATGTTCTTTTCAGCAGAATTTATATGTTTGAGAGATTCATTTAAAGAAAGTTTAAAGAAAAATCAATTTCATCTGAGTTCATAATTTTGTACTTCCCCCAGCCTTTCCCTATAAAATCTGTAAAACGGAGCTCCATTTATGATCCCCCTTTTCAGTGCAGGAAAACTCGCGTTTGGAAGCATTAAAAGTGCAAAACTGCGTTCGACCCTTACAGTGCTTGGAATCGTTATAGGAGTTGCAGCCGTAATTGCAAACGTTTCCCTTGGGGCAAGTTTCAACCAGCATTTTACGAATGAAGTGACCAATATAGGGTCGAATTTCATTTATATTCAGGGGATGCAGCCCAAGCTTTTTTATGAAAATGAGTTGAAGACCGTTGAGAACACGCCCGGAATCTCGGGAGTTTCGCCTTTGAAGTCACAAACTGCAGAAGTTACGTACATGTCCGAAACCAAAAATATTATGATTAGCGGCGTCGGGAAATCCTATGACGAGGTTGCAAACACAAAGCTTCAGAAGGGAGACTTTATCACTGACAATGACGGGTACGTAGCGGTTATCGGGTACAAGGTTGCAAACGAGAAATTCGATCGGAATATTTCGGCTCGGAACTCCATAAACATAACCTTCAGGGTCGGAGAAGACGAAAAAGTTACAAAGACCTTTAAAGTTAAAGCAATAATCCAGAACCCGGAAAACACTGTTATCCAGGCGTACAACGATAATGAAGCTGTTCTTATCCCAATAGACGTCATGAACGAGATTCTTGGCGAAAAAGATTATGGCGGGGTTTTTGCAATGGCTGACGATCCTGCAACAATTCAGGAAACCTCGGATGAAGTCGACGAGCGCCTTGCACGGAATTTCGGGATTTCCGAAAGAGAAATAGAAGATAAAGATTCCCGTCCCTATGTCCTCATCAATCAGGCAGAGGTATTGGAACAGACGGATATGATGGCGGCAGCCCTAAGTTCTTTCCTGACGGCCGTTGCGCTAATCTCGCTTCTGGTCGGCTCAATAGGTATCATGAATATCATGCTCGTAAGTGTAACTGAAAGGACAAGGGAGATAGGAGTGCTCAAATCTCTGGGATTTACAGGCTTTGACATTCTTTTCCTTTTCATGATCGAATCAATCCTGCTCGGAGTTTTCGGAGGACTTCTCGGGAGTACAGTAGGAATTGCAGGCGCGTACAGTGTTGAAACCTTCCTAAAGTTGCCTGTCGTATTTCCTTTCAGCCTCATTGCAGCCGGATTCTTCGTGGCCGTTCTCGTAGGTTTTATCTCAGGAGTCTACCCTGCAAGAAAAGCCGCAAAAATGAAGCCTGTGGACTCACTAAGGCATGAGTAACCCGAGTTCCGTCTCGGGAGGACGGAGCCCTTTTTGCTTTGCTCAAGAGGGCTGAATTATAATAAGATACTTAGCTGAGCAAATAGGGCTGAACTAAGGGTAAGAAAAATTGTTTTTCAATTATTTGAGCGGACTGATTTATGTATAATGTTCTGAACTGCTTAAAAGGGTTAATTTTACAAAACTATATTTTTATGGGTTTTTATGGTTATTTAGCCTTAAATAGGCTAGATTAAATTATTGAACTTTCAAATTAGGAGGTGCTCCTATTATATTCAGTTGGTATTATATATTAG
>DATMYS010000284.1:0-3704 GCA_035560835.1 Methanosarcina sp. | reverse complement strand
ATTATTACTCAGCCTTTTAAATTTCTTATACAAAAAAATAAACAAAATGATACAATAGAGACGAGTGACCAAGCTAGATTCTGGATTAAAGTGGCTCCAAACCTCTTATTCACATGAAACGTTTTCTTCTTGTTTTCATAGTCTTATAAACCCGTTGGAAAGCATTTTCCTGTATTTGCAAAGCTAGAAAAGCTACAGACCTAGAGAACTGGTCTTTTTAACATTAGCACGTTAAAGAAAATAATTGGCCATTTACAATGGCATTTATATTTGCTGTTACGAAATGCGCAAATGAAATCGAAGAATTTCGGTATCGTTTTCTTGATGGTGAAGTTGTGTTATATGAGTCCATTGATACCTCATTTACATATCTGGATAAAGAAACAGAATTATTTAAGGTAGTAAATGTACTCATGCAGGATACGATTGAGAAGCTTATACAACTGGCAACCGTAACGGCAGAAAATCAAAAAGAACATTTTACAGGACCTGTAAAAAATGATGTATATCAATCCTCAGCCTTGCCGTGGATAACATTTACACATATTTCTCACACGGATTTCGGAAACAGGGAAAAAGCGCAACCCATATTTGATTGGGAAAAATATCAGGAAAGAGAAGGCAAATTTATGATGCCATTTGCAGTCCAGGTTCATCATGCATTTGTTGATGGTATTCATATTGGCAAACTTGCGAATAATTTGCAGAGATACCTGGATAAAGTGTAAATAAGCATGATGGGAGATTAGAATGTTTTAAGGGAAAAACTCGGAAGTAGTAACAGTCATTTTCAGACAATTTACATAGTTTCAGCTTTCGATCTTCCAGAGGACATAATAAAAGGGTTGCTTTACCTGGTAGATACTGGATGGACAGATCATTAATTTCTCCTTTAATTTATGTGAGTTAATCAATGCTTTACACAATTTTGACTCCCAGAATCCGCGCAGTAAGTTCTATTGCTTGCTCGGCATTGACTATAGCCCCTCTGAGTTCATTTCGTGTATCGGATACTGTGATCCCATCAATGATACAATCCGATAAATCGATGTCTTTGAGTAAGGCTTTAAAGAAATCCGCTCCTGTGAAATTAACCGATTTCAGTGTGGGCTTCTTTAACCGAATCTCGGGTAAGAAAGCTTCCGTAAAATTGCAGTCACGAATGGTGCAGTTCTCCAATACAGAACTTGAAAAATCTGCATATCGAAAGGAACCGTCCGCTAAAGAGATTTCTTTCATGTGGCTCTTGCTGAAGTTGCTACCCTCGCCTTTACACGTTAATATTTTAGAGCCTTTCCAGTAGCTTTCCATAAAACTGCAGTTTGCAAAATTGCAGTTATCAAACACCGAATTGTAAAAGCTAGTTTTTGAAAAATCACATTTGATGAACTGGCATTGTATAAACTGTACCGATTCAAATTCTATCCTTGCGATATCGATGTCCGAAATCATCTCGCCTTCAAAGCGCACCTTCTCTATATATTTATCATCAGATTGTGCGGTAATAATTCTGTTTTCCAGCATATTTCCGTCTCCATATAGGCAGTGTCGCGAATTTTCTGTAAATTCAAAGTCAATTTTTTGGACAAGGCATGTGAAACTCATTTACTGATCTCGAATTTTTGACTCAAAAACATATTAAAATTCGTAATTTTAAAGAAAAACTTGTATACTGTCCAAAAGTTAGCCAATATTAATGCTGGATAATATCGCAATAGTATTGATCAGCGCGTGGCAAATCACGGAAGCCCCCAGATTGCACGTCCTCATCCATAGTACGCCCAGTAATAATCCAGCAACCATCTGTTCAGTTATCACAGAAGTTACCGCTCGCAGCCAATTTCCATATGTGGGCCATGACACATCAAAAAATGCATAAGGGAGATGATAAATTCCGAATAGAATAGCGGTCAACAAGCAGCCGCGAATATCGCTTCCAAACCACCGTGACAACCGCGCCTGCAGGATTCCCCGAAAAAACACCTCTTCAGTAAACCCTGCAGTAGCAAGCATCAGGACAAAACCAACTGGTATCATCACAGCCAGCTTCATAGGATAGTCCAGCAAATCCTGCAATTTATCTGCCTGAGTGCCGGGCAAGCTAACGATAACGGCTGGAGACATTACCATAAAAGCCAGTAACCCAAGAAGCAGAGCTTTTTCAATCCCCTGGCGCCGTAGACCTATAGAAAGCAACGTATCTTTGAAACTGCGGTGACTCTTCCCCGCAAGCCATATTCCCAAAAAAGGTAGAATTACAAACCACATCCACTTAGCTCCTTCGTTCCCAAAAATGCTGCTGTCGTGGGTCACCATGCTGGCAGTAAAAAAAGCCAAAAACCATCCCAAAACCAAACCGCCCTCTACCGTCGGTTGAGGTATATTTATATCAGGCAAAATGTCTTTTTGGGTGAAATTAAGCAGAATAACCGAGGTTATCATTATACCGGCAAAAAGATATATCTCGGATATCCAGCCCGTTGTAGATTGCAACGAAAGCAAGAAAGCAGCTGCAAATAAAAGGATATATCCCCAAAAAAAGGGCTCCTTGAACCATGCAGAAGGTTTTGCATCACCTGTAGTAGAAAAATCCATAAAAAGTATTAGGGCCACAAATATAAGAAAACTTTGATAATCACACGTTATCCATAGCAAATTTTCGACATCGGATAAGAAAAAGTGTTAACTCTTTTTCTCTCTCCTAAGAGCAGAATTTTATTCTCTACACTTGAAAACCAAAAAGGAAAATTTTTAACCATTATCTTTTATTATATTTGTGGTGTTTGGCAGTTGGTCGACCAAGAAGAAATTTATGATCAATGTCTAAGCAATGATCCCAAAAAACGTATGCATGCGTTAAGGCAATTAAAAATTCTTTTCTCTTCTATCCCAAATAAGCAACAGGCATGGAATGGTTTACTTAGATTGACAAATGATAAAGACTGGTGGGTGAGGCATAGTGCTGCCAAAGCTCTTAGTTCTGTGTTTTCTCAAATACCAGATAAGCAACAGGCATGGAATGATTTACACAGACTGACTAAAGATGAGAATAGTCTTGTGAGATTCTCCTCAAATCATTCTCTTGGAAGAGTTTCAATATTCATGGCTTCCCAGGCAGAAACAGAGGAAGATTACAAAAAAGAATTGGAAAAGGCAATTGAATTTTTCGAGACTGCATCAAAGGAAACATCTTACTATAATCCTGCTCAGTTTTGTCTTCCTTTTTATTGCTCATTTTATACAATAATTTTCAAAAAACAGGAAGCTAGAGAAGAAGTGAATAAATATTTGGAAGAAGCTAAATCTGCAATTAAGGACTCAGAAAGCAAAAAACAGCTTTTTGAAGCTGTACAAAACCTCTCAGAAGCATTAAAACAAGTCCAGAGTATGAGATACTTGTCTGGGATGAAAAATGAGCTTAATTTCTATAGGAAATACTGTGATCATGCTGCAGAACTAATGAAATACGCTGGCGAAAATGCACCGCTTGCGACAGCAGTTCTGAGAAAAGGATTACCCATTTTAGATCGAAATCTAAAAGAACTTCTTGAAGAAATTCAAAAGAAAGCAAAAATTGCTTGTAGGGAATCGATAGGTACTGATACAGAAGCGATTATATGTGGTATAAACAGGGAAATTCAGAACGCTATAAGCGACGATCAGAAGCAGTATATAGAGATCTTCGAAAATATTCTATCTATTCT
>DATMYS010000283.1:0-3140 GCA_035560835.1 Methanosarcina sp. | reverse complement strand
ATGCATTTGGATATGTGTATTATTACATATCCACTAAGGTACTAGATACATTTTTGGTAAGTATTATCCTTGCAAGTCTACTAACCGCATTACTCTTTTTTAAAGGTTTGTGCCCTTCCAGGACCCACTGAAATGTAATTAATCGGTACTCTCATCAGTTCTTCCAGTCTTTTGACATAATTTCTGGCATTTTCCGGGAGTTCTTCGAAGGCTTTTACTTCGGTAAGGTCAGTTTCCCAGCCAGGAAGATCTTCGTAAACAGGTGTGCATTCAGCAAGGTCTTCTGTAAGTTCCGGAGGATAATCAATATTTTCTCCTTTGCAGGTGTAGCCGGTGCATATCCGAATTGGGTTAAGACCTGTGAGTACATCGAGTTTGGTCAGGGAAATCTCGGTGTATCCATTAAGAGCAATCGCTTTCTTCAGCAGAGGTAAATCAAACCATCCACACCTTCTGCCCCTGCCGGTAGTTGTCCCGAATTCTCCTCCAGCTTTCTGTAGTCTTTCCCCCAATTCTCCTGCAAGCTCAGTGGGAAGTGGGCCTTCACCAACTCTTGTGATATAAGCTTTTACTATGGCAATTACGTTATTTACTCTTGTAGGACCAACTCCAAGGTTGGCACAGGCAGAGCCTGCAATTGTAGAAGAAGAAGTTACGAATTTCTGGGTTCCATGTATAACATCGAGATGAGTGCCCTGAGCAGCTTCAGCCATTACATGTTTTCCTTCATCAAGAGCCTTATTTATTTCTTTGGAGACGTCTGTTATATAAGTGGCAAACTGTTTTCCCAGCTCAAGATATCTTTCTATTAACGCAGGGTCTCTGACGATTTTAGGATCTCCTCCCAGTGCAACTATTTCCTTTTCTTTCTGGGGAGCAAGTTCCTCAAGTCTTGCAAGAAAACGTTCACTGTTCACAAGCTCAGCCATACGGAATTCGTCTCTTGCCACTTTATCGATATAGGCATAGCCTATTCCGCGTTTTGTAGTTCCGATTTTCTTTTCCCTTGATTCTTCCCTTAATCCATCCAGTTCGATGTGGTAAGGCATGATTATGCTTGTCTTCGCATCGACTCCAAGTTTTTCGGCATTTACTTTTATGCCGTGTTTTTCAAACATCGTGATTTCTTCGGCAAGAACTTCAGGATTCAGGACAACCCCAGGCCCGATCAGAACTCTGGCATCAAGCAGAATACCTGAAGGAATTAAATGCAATTTGTAAACCTCGTCTCCTACCTTCACCGTATGGCCTGCGTTGTTCCCTCCCTGGAAGCGGGCAACAATGTCAAAATCCTTCGAAAAAAGGTCGACAATTTTGCCTTTTCCCTCGTCACCGAACTGCGAGCCTGTGATTATCGTAAACATAAAGCCCTGATTCGGGCTTAACCATTAATAACTTTTTGTTTCCCGTGTCCCGTCTAGGGAGGACGGTGCCCTTTTCGCTACCCTAGTTTCGCTTCGGGATCACAGAAAATCTCCGATTTCCTGGGAGTTGCGATGTAATCGCAACAGCACGAAGCCCTTTTCGCTTCGCTCAAGAGGGCTGAATTATAATGAAGGTTAAACCGAGTCAAGAACGCTCGGGAGGGGTGATTCACTCAAATTTCATTTTGGGTCAAGTAGCGCAAGCCTTTTTAAAAAAACTGTTTGCCCGCAAGCCTTTTCAAAAAACTGCTTGAGCGAAAACCCGATAAATATTTGAGCTTGAGAACCTTATCCCCAAACCCTATCCGGCGTGATCACAACCCTTTTGAAAAAAGACTTTTCGGTCAAGCCTTGTTTGATCTAAAACCCCAGCGGCGGGCATGATCAACCGGCGCAACGGTTGCTTTCTGGAAGCTTATAGGGAAAGAGCGGTCGTACAGTTTAGAAGAAGGAGGCTCTAAGGATTAGTAGGCTGAGAAGCATGAGTATTATTGCGAGTATTGCGGCGGTTTTTGCACTTTCTTTGTCGCTTCCGAAGATAATTGGAATTGGCCCGAACATTATTACTCCTCCAGCTTTGATTTCGGATTCGATTCTTCTTTCGGAGGGCTTTTCATAGGGAGTGTTCTTAGAACTTGAAGTGTTATCAAAAAGTGAGTCTCTTCCGGGTGCGTCTGTCCTGTTCGAGCAGTTTTGCGTTAATTTGAATTCCTGGTACAGGCTTAGAGCTATGCCTATCATAATTAGCAGAAATCCGATGAGTATTGTGAGAAATCCAATCGAAAAAAGCATATTTTCATCAATCAACGTTTCGTTTTCCATAGGAACAGATAGAGTATTGAGATTATTAATCCAAGCCCCAGCATATTTGTTGTTATTTCAGGAGAGGAGCCAAAAGCTATCGGAATTGGGCCGATCATTATCAGTCCACCCATCTGGCTGTTTGCAGGATGTTGTATAATAGTAAGAACTATACCTAGTAATAATATAACAAAACCAATAAATATGACTGTTGCGCCCACTCTTAGAAAATCCTGAGACGTACGCATGTGGAATGATATAGTGCTTTTATTATTAAATCTATCTTTCTAACTTTTTGCTTCTGCAGCTTATTACGTCATTTTCTATTTAGTTCAGTAAATTTTACACATAGTGTCTGATCTACGGTTGACAAAGAGAAGACTAAAATTGATAATTGCTTTGGCAACTGATACTAATTTTTAAATATTTTTTTAAAAGATATATCTTTTCGGCAAATTTTTCTTTTCAAATCGGGGAAAGAATTATATTCTTTGTCCTTTTCGGTCAGGGTTAAAGCTCAGTTAAAGAGTGCTAACTTAAGGAGTTATATTACAGAATTAAGCTAAGAGATAAGTTAAGGAGCTGTATTAAGAGTGAAGTTAAAGAGCTAAATTAAAAGCCAGTTTCTTCATCTAAATTTTCTGCCTGGCTGCTTTCCTGAATAATTTGCTGGAATCTGGAGAATGAGACAGCATGTATAATATAGGAAAAAGAAATATGATCACTGAACGGGATACAAATGTTGACAAATCTCGAGCGAGTGTCCGAAAGCAATTTAATCAAAGAATTGAATAGGTCCTTAATTGGGATATTATACAGGCAGTCGGGATATAAAAGTGGTCACAGGTATTGCAGGAACTTATATATATCCTTTTTATATTTATGTATATATTTAATTCCAAACATTTTAACATA
>DATMYS010000282.1:0-4254 GCA_035560835.1 Methanosarcina sp. | reverse complement strand
TAAAGAAGCTAGTACTGTGATTCCGAAGTAGGTTCATAAAACTTGACTCTTGAATAGATCCGAAGATCATGGATTTTTCAAGAAAATAAGGAATTGATTTTGGAATCGAAGCACTAGATTCAGCATTCAAACGCATCTATTATTTCAGGATTTCAAAATGGTATCTATGCTCAGAATTTCCCAAATTTTAATGTTGATTTGTTCCTTCAGGCTTAAGAGCGAATTCAGGCTTGAGCGCAAAATCCGACAAAGTTCTGATCTATATGTAACCAAATAAATTAGTGAAAACTCTGATCCATAAATATAACCAGAATTAATTGTATATTATATCCGGCAAAGCTGCGTGCTATATGTGTGGTGAGGATAAAGCATGGAAAACTACGACCTTATTATAATAGGTACGGGTTCTGCAATGAACTATATAAATCCTATTCTTGATTCAAACCCGGAAATGAGAGTTGCCGTTATCGACAAAGATGAACCAGGCGGGATTTGTCTTACCAGAGGATGTATTCCTTCAAAAATTCTGCTCTATCCTGCCGAACTCATCAGGGAAATTGAAACTGCATCTATTTTCGGAATTAAACTTGAAATGAAGGACATCGATTTCCTTGCAATTATGGAAAGAATGCGCAGGAAAATAGGAGAAGATATAGAGGCAATAAAGAGGAATCTGGCCGATAACCCGTATCTTGACTACTATCACGAAAGTGCTGAGTTTATCTCGCCTTATACCCTAAAAGTAGGTGAAAAAACCCTCCACTCCGAAATGATCTTTCTCTGCACCGGCTCAAAACCTGCAATTCCTCCCATTAAAGGCCTCGAAGAAGCAGGATACCTTACGAGCGATACTGTGCTTAAGCTCACGGAATGCCCAAAAAAACTCGCCATCTTAGGAGGGAGTTACATTGCAGCCGAATACGGACACTTTTTTTCAGCTATGGGATCCAAGGTTACGGTTATCGGGAGGAATTCCCAGTTTCTTCCGCAGGAGGAGCCCGAGATCTCCAGACTTGCCAGTATGAACATGTCAGAGTACATGCAGATCATTACAAACCACGAAGCCATAGAAGTTCGAAAAGAAGATAATAGGCAGAAAACTGTAGTAGCAAAGGAAAATGACTCGGGGAAGGAGTTAAAAATAACTGTCGATGAAATCCTCGTGGCAACAGGAAGAGTTCCTAATACCGATATTCTCCACCCCGAAAGAGCAGGGATTAAAACCGATATCCAGGGCTGGATCCTGGTAAACGAATTTCTTGAGACCTCCCAGCCGAATATCTGGGCATTTGGAGACGCAAATGGAAAATATCTGCTAAAGCATGTAGCGAACTATGAGTCCAGAATAGTTTTTTTCAATGCGATCCTGAAAGAAAAAGTAAAAGCTGATTACCATGCCGTGCCCCACGCAGTCTTTTCGTACCCTGAAATTGCAGGGGTGGGCATGGGGGAACAGGAAGCTTTGGAAAAATATGGGGAGGAGAGAATTCTAATAGGCCTCAAATTCTTTGAGGATACTGCAAAAGGAGCGGCTATGGAAATCAGAGACTATTTCGTGAAAGTGATTCTGGATGCGGAGGAAGAAAAAATCGTGGGAGCTCACATTATAGGCCCGCATGCCTCAGTCCTGATCCACCAAATAATTCCTCTAATGTATACCGAATCAAGAAGTACTGAACCAATCATGCGCGGTATGGATATTCATCCGTCTCTCAGTGAAGTTGTGACCAGGGCCTTTTATTCGCGTCTGCCGCCTGAACACTATCATCATTTCCTAAAACACATCGGGCTTGAGGACTGAAATCTCTACTTGCTTAGCACTGAAATCCCTACTTGCTTGATGACTCAAAATCTCTACTTTTTCCTTCACACCTATTTTTTGGTCGTGCATTGCTAGCCGGTTAATATTTCTTTTTTGAGTACTTTTGCTTAACTGTGTCTGTTCTCGAAGAGACTGTCTTAATATTCAAACCATTCCTATAATTGATAATAGGCAACGTTAACTTTAAAGTCAAACCGTAAATTTTTCCGAAATTCAGGTATACATTAACTTCAAAGATATGACTTTCCCATAGAACTTGTACGCACTCGACATATGAAATCAAATGCAGTAAACATCATGGTTTAAAATTACATTTTATACATTTGACTTTTTAATGCTACTGTTTTTCAGTTCAAATGTGTAAGTCCTATCCCAATTGTAAAATCAAATTTAATTTTAAGACGGGCTCTTATAGATACCTCTGGAACTTGCAGCCTTCCTGAAAATTGGGCTCTTCGTTGTTTTGTGTGGATATCCTCATGATATTCTCATAAAAACCAATGCGGTCTTGAATTGAAAATCACCTTATTCATACGAAATGGCGAAGAGCCGAAAATTTACTGCTTATTTGCCTTCTTTAGCATTTTAGTCCTCTGAATTTCAGGTTTCTGCAGCTTTCTTTACTAGCTGAGCCGTCTGGATGAGAAAGATTTTTGTGCTTACTGTTCAGTAACCCGCGGACATGACCCAAAAGAAATAATAAATAAATTGGTTTTCACCGTAAAACCGATTTATTCAATTTTTAAGGTGAAATGGAGACAATACTTAAAATTATTTTATTTTTCAGTCGATCTGGCACGCTCTTCCGTGGTCATGTTAGCAAGGCGCTCAACGTCCTTTACATCAAGCCCAAGACCTTTAGCTACCCGGCTTCCATAGTCCGGATCAGCTTTGAAAAACAGGGCTGTCTGCCTGAGCTGTATACGTTTCTGGGCACCTGAAAGATGAGCTACAATGTTGCCTGCCAGATTCCCACGATCATAGTCAGTCATGACGTCACGATACAGGTTTCCAGGTTGTACAAAGTCATCGTTTGGGTATGTGTAAGGTGTACGGGCTGCCAGTCCCGATACTTCGAATTGAGGCTCCAGAAAACCAGGGTTCGGAGCAGGACCTCCAAAGCTATTGGGCCAATAATTGGGGCCACTACCGCCATTGGCATCAACGCGCATGAACCCGTCACGCTGATAATTGACCTCAGGAGAGTGCTTAGGAGCATTCACAGGGATCAGGTGATAGTTGGGACCAAGACGGTGAATGTGGGTATCGTGATAGGAAAAAACCCTTGCCTGCAGCATTTTATCTGGAGAAATGCCAATGCCTGGCACAAGGTTTGCAGGACTGAAGGCTGCCTGTTCCACTTCAGCAAAGTAATTGGTCGGATTCCGGTTCAATACCAGCTTGCCTATCTTGATAGGAGGAAAATCGCCATGAGGCCATACCTTGGTTATATCCAGAATGTCAAAACGATAATTTTCAGCTTGTTCCGGGGTCATTATCTGCATTTCTAGAGTCCAGGAAGGATAGTCGCCTCTCTTGATAGCCTCATATAGGTCCCTCGTGGCATGGTCAGGATCCGTTCCACTTAATTTCTCTGCTTCCTCACGGGTCAGGTTCTTTATCCTCTGGTCAGTCTTGAAATGATACTGTACCCAGAAATATTCACCCTTATCATTGTACCACTTGTATGTATGGCTAGAGTAGCCATTCATGTTTCTGAAGGTAGCTGGAGTACCCCTGTCTGAGAAAAGGATAGTGACCTGGTGAATTGATTCCGGCGTCAGGGAAAGGAAATCCCAGAACATGTCCGGATCTTTGCAGTTTGTAGCTGGATTACGCTTTTGTGTGTGGATAAAATCAGGAAACTTCAAGGGGTCGCGAATGAAAAACACAGGGGTGTTATTACCTACCAGGTCATAGTTTCCATCTTCAGTGTAGAACTTAACGGCAAACCCCCGTGGGTCACGAGCAGCATCAGGTGTACCCCTTTCCCCACCGACTGTGGAAAAGCGGGCAAAAACTTCAGTGCGCTTACCGATTTCAGAAAGAAACTTGGCCTTGGTATATCTGGTTACATCCGCAGTCACTTCAAAGTAACCTCCAGCACCTGCACCTTTGGCATGTACTACACGCTCCGGAATACGTTCACGGTCGAAATGGCTAAGTTTATCAAGCAGATGAGCATCCTGCATAAGAACAGGGCCACGCTCTCCTGCTGTAAGACTGTTCTGATCATCCCCCACCGGGATTCCAAAACCGGTAGTTAGAACCTTGGAAGGTTTATTTTCACCCATTTGTACCTCACTCCTCTACTCCATAGGGGCATATTTGGTAGATTAATAAGTACTAACTTTATTTGACTCTTCATCATATCCCCCAAAAAAGTAATGATTAATTATGAGATTTTTTTATAAATAGATTCACATGTAATG
>DATMYS010000281.1:0-7572 GCA_035560835.1 Methanosarcina sp. | reverse complement strand
AAGTTAATTAGACTTAACCATTATTTTCCGAATCTTGTAAGAATAACCTTACTATCTAAATCCCGTAAAATAATCTTATTTTCAAAGCTGCAGACTCGGTTCTGCCAGGATTCAGTTATTCTATAGATTTCTTACAAAAATAAGACTGTAGGGACTGAATGATAACGTATATTAATTATAATTTTCAATGAATCTGGAAGGAAAAATCTCTGTAAAGCAGTATAAAATCTGCAAAGCCAAAGGTTTTTAAGCAGATCTTAGTTAATTCTTGAAAAATTCAGCTGGAGAATACGTATCATGCAGGAAAAAATAAAAGAAATTGCAGATCGAGTACGTGAACTGCGTGAACTCTCAGATTTCACGGTCAAAGACATGGCAGAGTATTTACAGATATCTGATGAGACTTATGGGAAATACGAAGATGGAAATGAAGATATTCCGGCAAGTGTGCTCTTTGAAATTGCACACAAGCTGCGTGTAGATATGGCTACTCTCCTTACAGGGGAAGAGCCGCGCATGAATATATTCACAGTTACGCGGGATGAAAAAGGAGTCAGCGTTGAGAGGAGGAAGCAGTACAAGTACCAGAACCTGGCTGAAAAATTCATTCATAAAAAGGCTGAATTTTTTGTGGTTACAGTCGAACCTAAACCATGTGGGACAAAACCTGATACCAATTCACACCCAGGGCAGGAATTTAACTATGTGCTGGAAGGAAGCCTGAAGGTCTATATCCACAACAACGAGATTGTGCTGAAGAAAGGAGATTCCATTTATTTTGACTCTACCTACGAACACGCCATGGAAGCCCTGGAAGGAGAAACAGCCAAATTCCTGGCAGTTATAATATAATAATTTAACTCGTTAATGCATTTCTATTCGATGATATTCGATTAAACTTAACTCGGTGAGCTCAATTAGACCTCATTTAATTTGGTTTAATGTAATTTGGTTTAATGTAATTGATATAATGCAGTTTGAGTTCACTTGATTCGAGTCAATTCGATATGAATTAATGTAATTTGAGTCAATATAATTCAAAATAATGGATTCAAGTTAATGTAACTGAGTTAATTTGATTCAAGTTGATGAGTTTGAATTACAGATTTGAGTTATATGATTTGGTCTCAAACCCGATAAGAAATCCGATATCCGGGCTAAAACCTTGAAATTTAAATGAGGGCACATGGCCTTCATAAATCTGAAAGCTATAAAAATAAATAGATAAAACGGGTGTCCAGAATGACTTCTTTGCTCAGCCAATTTGTTTCCAAAACCAATTTCGAATCCTATGAGGATTTTGAGAAAAATTTTAAAATCCTTGTTCCTGAAAACTTCAACTTTGCCTATGATGTAGTCGATGCTTATGCAAGAGATTCCCCTGAGAAGACCGCAATGATCTGGTGTGATGATAATGGGGAAGAGAGAATCTTTACTTTCAAAGATCTTAAGTACTACAGCGACAAAGCCGCTAATTTCTTTGCAAAGCATGGGATAGGTAAAGGCGACTATGTAATGCTCACCTTAAAGAGCCGGTATGAGTTCTGGTATTGTATCATTGCACTGCATAAACTGGGAGCTATTGCTGTGCCTGCAACCCACATGCTCAAGACACGGGACATCGTATACCGGATCGAAAAAGCCGGATTGAAGATGATTGTCTGCATATCTGAAGACGGAGTCCCCGAACAGGTGGACGAAGCAAATTCCGAATGCGGGAATGTCCAGCTCAAAAAAGCAGTCGTTGGAGAGAAAATCCGGGACGGATGGATTGATTTCAGGAAAGAACTCGAAGAAATCTCCCCTGATTTTGAACGCCCCTCAGGCAAGGCTGCTACAAAAAATACCGATATTTCCCTCGTTTATTTCTCTTCAGGGACCGCTAGCTTCCCGAAAATGGTAGAACACGACTTTACCTATCCTCTTGGGCATATTCTTACCGCAAAATATTGGCAGAACGTGGAGGACAATGGACTTCATTATACGGTTGCTGACAGTGGCTGGGGAAAATGCGTATGGGGAAAACTCTATGGGCAGTGGATATCAGGTTGTGCGGTCTTTGTCTACGACTACGACAGATTTGAAGCCAGAAACATGCTTGAAAAAGCCTCGAAATTCGGGGTCACAACGTTCTGTGCTCCGCCAACGATCTACCGATTCCTGATTAAGGAAGATCTCTCAAAGTACAATTTTGGTACCCTAAAATATGCGGTTGTTGCAGGCGAACCTCTTAACCCTGAGGTGTACAACCGATTCCTTGAATTCACCGGATTAAAGCTTATGGAAGGATTCGGGCAGACTGAAACCGTTGTAACTATCGCAACCTACCCCTGGATGGAACCGAAACCCGGGTCTATCGGAAGGCCATCTCCGAGCTTTAAAATTGAGCTTATGGACAAGGACGGCAGGCTCTGTGAAGTAGGGGAAGAGGGAGAAATCGTTATCAACACAAAGGAAGGAAAACCTGTCGGGTTCTTCGTCCACTACGGGAAAGATCCTGAGAAGACTAGGGAAACCTGGCACGACGGCTATTACCATACAGGAGATATGGCCTGGATGGACGAAGATGGCTACCTCTGGTTTGTGGGAAGGGCTGACGATATAATAAAGACCTCAGGATACAAAGTCGGGCCTTTTGAAGTGGAAAGCGCTCTTATCCAGCACCCTGCAGTGCTCGAGTGTGCAATTACAGGTGCTCCTGATCCTGTAAGAGGCCAGGTTATCAAGGCAACCGTTGTGCTCACAAAAGGATACACGTCTGGAGATGCACTTAAGAAAGAGCTCCAGGAGCACGTAAAAAGAGTTACTGCCCCCTACAAGTATCCGCGCATCATAGAGTTTGTGGATGAGCTTCCAAAGACCATTAGCGGAAAAATCCGCAGGGTTGAGATCCGGGATAAAGATCAAAATGAACCAGAGTAAAGATTTACCTGAAAAATCCACATCAGATTAGAAAAGGAAATAATAGAAAAGCAAATAAGACCTGATAAAGCAAATAGAGCTTGGTTTGATCCGAAAGTCGATAAATTTCGGGTCAAAACAAAAAAAGGAAAAGAAAGGAAAGAATTAAGTACCTTAAACCTTCTGGAAAGTTTGCTCCAAGAAGATTCGGTTCAAAATTTACTTTATGTTTTATCTTAATTTTCTGCTAATTAACGGTTATTATAGATTATACGATTTACAACGTAAGAAATATGTGGAAACCTAAGGCTCTTCTTTCTGTCACACAAAACCGGTTGAAGAAACACAGAGACTGGATGGCCCGGGAAGAGGATAAAATTCCGGATAGCTCCAAGCCCGGGAATGGGCCTGAAAGCTGAGAAGAGCCCAAAAGATAATTGAAAAATAGAAAGTGAGGATCCCATATGTCAAAGAATGATAAAAAGGAACCATACCCTGTTATTAATACTCTGGAGTGTAAGGCCTGCGGACGCTGCCTTCTCGCCTGTCCCAAAGGCGTACTTTTCATGAGTGAAAACCTGAATACTCGGGGTTACCATTATGTGGAATACAAAGGAGAGGACTGCTCAGGCTGTGCAAGCTGTTATTATACCTGTCCAGAACCGCTTGCAATCGAAATTCACATTCCTCTGAAAACTGAGGAAGCCAGGTAAGTCAGAAAAGGAGGAAAACTAATGGCAACACAACTCATAAAAGGCAATTCCGCAGTAATCGTCGGTGCGCTCTATGCCGGATGCGACTGTTTCTTTGGATATCCAATAACTCCGGCAAGTGAGATTCTGCATGACGCATCCAAATATTTCCCAAAAATAGGTCGGAAATTCGTCCAGGCCGAATCCGAAGAGGCGGCAATTAATATGGTCTACGGAGGAGCATCTGCAGGGCACAGGGTCATAACATCCTCTTCAGGCCCTGGAATTAGTCTGATGCAAGAAGGGCTTTCCTACCTTGCTGGTGCCGAACTTCCCTGCGTGCTTGTAGATGTTATGCGGGCAGGCCCTGGACTTGGGAACATAGGGCCGGAACAGGCGGATTACAACCAGATCATAAAAGGTGGAGGGCACGGAAACTACAAAAATATCGTGCTTGCCCCGAACTCAGTGCAGGAAATGTGCGACTTTACTATAAAAGCCTTTGAGCTTGCCTTCAAGTACAGGAATCCTGCTGTGGTGCTTGCAGACGGGGTGCTCGGGCAGATGATCGAGTCGCTTGAATTCCCGAAGCAAGCTATTGTCCCTGAGACCGATACTAGCTGGGCGGTCAACGGTACAGCCGAAACCAGACCTAACCTGATAACCTCTATCTTTTTGGACTTCAATGAGCTTGGAAGGTTCAATGAAAAACTGCAGGCAAAGTATGAGCTCATAAGGCAGAATGAAGTCGATTATGAAGAGTACCTGACTGATGATGCTTCAATTGTCCTTGTTTCTTATGGGATCAGCAGTAGGATTTGCAGGTCAGCCGTAGACCTTGCCAGGCAGGAAGGTATTAAAGTCGGGCTTTTCAGGCCGAAAACTCTCTTCCCGTTCCCTGAGACGCAGTTGAAAGCCTTGGCAGACAGGGGATGTTCCTTTATTTCCGTGGAAATGAGCAATGGACAGATGATATATGATGTCAGGCTTGCAATCAACTGCTCACAGCCTGTAGAGCTTGTAAATCGTATGGGGGGGAACCTGATTACCCTTGACCAGATTATGGATGAAATCAGGAAAATTGCAGGGGAGGCATGAAAATGGCAGCGGAAATTATTAATGGAGAAAAAGTAATAGGAAGGCCAAAAGCCCTGTACGCGGACTACCCTCGAAAAGGATCGGTAGCTTCAACAGCTACTCACTACTGCCCTGGCTGTGGGCATGGGGTTCTGCATAAACTTATTGCCGAAGCAATTGATGACCTTGGGATTCAGGACAGAACCGTTATGATAAGCCCTGTGGGTTGTGCGGTCTTTGCCTACTATTATTTTGATACAGGCAACATCCAGGTCGCTCATGGACGTGCGCCTGCGGTTGGGACCGGAGTTTCTAGGGCAGAAGAAAATGCTGTGGTTATTTCCTATCAGGGAGATGGAGATCTTGCATCCATTGGGCTGAATGAGACCCTCCAGGCAGCAAACAGGGGTGAAAAACTTGCAGTCTTTTTCGTAAACAATACTGTTTACGGAATGACAGGTGGACAGATGGCGCCTACAACCCTTGTAGGTGAAAAGACTACAACATGCCCGGATGGTCGGGACCCCCGCTTTGCAGGTTATCCTCTCCACATATGCGAGCTGCTGGACAACCTTAAGGCTCCGGTCTTTATTGAAAGAGTTTCAATCTCGGACATTTCCCATATAAGGAAAGCCAGAAAAGCAGTGCATAAGGCACTTGAAATCCAGCGTGACGGAAGAGGATACGCTTTTGTTGAAGTCCTTGCAGCCTGCCCGACTAACCTCAAGATGGATGCGGAAAAGTCTATCAATTTCATAAACGAGGAGATGGAAAAGGAGTTTCCCGTCAAGAACTTCAGGGATAGATCCAAAGAAGTCGAGCCCTTGCACCGTGGAATCAGCGACTTTCGAACTGAAGCCCTTGAACAACTTTATGGCATTGAGGCGGATGCTGAAGAAAGGCCCGCGAGAACAGATTTTGCTCCGATCCAGACCAAGATTGCTGGTTTCGGAGGGCAGGGTGTCCTCAGCATGGGTATAATCCTTGCGCAGGCCGGAGTTAAGGCAAACCTCAACGCCTCGTGGTTCCCATCTTATGGCCCGGAACAGAGAGGAGGCACATCAAACTGCTCGGTCGTGATTTCAGGCCAGCTTATAGGTTCTCCTACAGTCTACACTCCAGACATCCTGATAGCTATGAACCGTCCTTCCCTTGAAAAGTTTGAAGGGGTAGTCCGAGAAGGAGGCTTTATCCTCTATGATTCGTCCATTGGCGAAGCTGAAACGCCTGCGCATGTAAAGGCCGTTGCCGTTCCTGCAGCCGAAAAAGCCAAGGAAGCCGGTTCTGAGAAAGCTGCCAATTCCTTCATGCTTGGAGTTCTTATAGGTCTTAACGCAACAGGTCTGCAAGAAGAGGTCTTCAAGGAGGCCCTTGCCGAAAACTTCGCAGGGAAACCCAGAGTTATCGAGTTTAACCAGATGGTTCTCGAAGCTGGGGCACAATGGGCAAGAGAAAATGTTAGGTTCTAAGGACTTTAAGGTTTGAAGATTTGGATTTAAAGAGCTTGAGATTTGAAGACTTTAAAGTTTGAGAAAAAAACCGAGTTTCGAGGACATTTGAGTTGCGTAAAAACAGGTGGAGAAGATTTTCTCTACCTACTGGTATTTCATTGGTAATTTTTTAAGTGGTTTTTAAGTAACTATCAGGTAACTATCGATTGATTATTCAGCAATCCTCATATGATTTTGTCCTCTTTGCTGCTCAAGTATCCATGATATTCTGTCCCATGCTATTTTTCAGGTTCCCTGTGCAGAAAGTTACTATGGGAAAGAATATACTTCTAAGAAATTCAATCGAGAAGCAAAATTGATCTCAAAAAACAAATATTCAGGCATATGCATGCATCTTGAAACGATCATAAACTTTATTAAAGCTAAGCACATTGTAAGAAAAAGGGAGTATCTTACAAATTGGTTTTAAAAGTATTTACTAAAAGGCAGCAATGTCTTAAAAAAGAGAACTATGACTTAAAATCAGTTTGTTGGAAAAACATTTTATTAGAAAAATGTTTTATTAGAAAAGTATTTTATTGATCTGAATTAGTTGGTAGGGGGTCGAGTCCCTATTCTCGAATCCCTACCTGCGATCCAACCCAGAGATTGAGAGGAAACCCTATTACTCTCAACCTATACTCATTTTATAATGACAAGGGGATATATATCATAACCGACCAAAAAAACAACGCGTGATCCGAATTTTGCTTGATCTACTTATTTTTGATATGGGCCAAATTTTTAATGGCGTTAAAAATTTAGCAGATATTAATTTAATCAGGTGTTTGCAAATATTATCGATTAATATGAAAAAAATTCTTTACTAAAAAATGAGTACGCTAGAGGAAGACTACAAGTTCTAAATACAAGTTTTAGTGAACTATCCCGAGGCTAAAGACTCTGGGATTTTACACTTCATTCTAATAAAATTTTGCTTTTTTCGTATAGGAGTATGATGGTATATCTGACTTTATGCACAACCTGCCAAAAAATATAATGAAATTTATGATCCTATTGTTGAGGCAAAGTTAAAAGAAAACAAAAAATATTTGACCTGCACAGTCATTTACAAGCGCCCACCAACATTCTAAATAAAAGTATCAACTTAGAAACGGTCATAAGGTTTATTAAAAATAAAGACATTATGAAAAATAGTAAGTTACCCTAGAAGTTAGTTCAGAAGTAGATGGTAGGGCTACCGAGTCCCTATTCTCGGACCCTACCTGCGATCCAACCCAAAGATTAAGAGGAAACCCTATTACTCTTAATCTGTATACTTATAGTGACGTGGAGATATATATCATAACCGACCAAAAAAACAATTCGTAACCTGAATTTTCAAACATCTTTTGTATTTGTTTGGCTTCAAAACTTTTAATGATCTTAAAATATTTGATCAAAACATAAAA
>DATMYS010000280.1:0-2049 GCA_035560835.1 Methanosarcina sp. | reverse complement strand
TTTTAATTATATCCTATCTTTAATCCGTTGTTTTTTAATATGTGGTCTTCTTAAAGGCACTTCGGATTCATAAAGCCGTGAAAACATATAGATTCCTCCACTGAAAGTCGATAGGAACAGAATCACAAGAGTCCTCATATTTCTCACAGTCTTCCAGCTCCACCTGTTAGCTACGAATAAGGAGCTGAGAACCAGAGTTATAAGCCCGAAGAAACCGTGGATATACAGGATTGCAGGAGCTGCTCTGGCAATTATTAGCCTCAAGCCGGAGTACATCATATATAGTAAAGATAAGGCTCCTAGGGTGTATCCAAAAGTGTTTATTTTCCCATGCCTTGGGATTCCTTCTTTTTTTGAGCCGCTTAGCTTCAGTACAGTAAATCCAAGCATATAGGTTAGTAGGGTCAAAATCTGCAGTCTAAGCGAGATTTTCCTGAGCTGGTTAATGCTTATTCCCATTACCAATTTTAGCACCCCTCAAAGTCAAGTTGCATTTTTCACCTTATTTTCAAATAAGGCCCAGGCTTAAAGATCCCTTTGGAAACAAAGTTTCTGAGAAATCTTCCGTTACCGAAAAATTTACTCAGGCTTTTTGAGGCTTTTTCAGGCTTCTTCAGGCTCTTCAGGCTTCTTCAAAAACATAACAATCGGAAAATAGCCAGATAGATAACTGTAAAAGAATAGAATAAGCAGCAAGATAAATGGCATATACGAATCAGAGTAAATAGCCGGACAAGTTTTGAGATAGCTTATTAATAGAAAGATAACCTTAGGCTTCCGAAAGGCGATTTTCCATGAAACGGCAGTGCATAAAAGTCCCTAAAAAGAAAGGAGAACCTGTAAGAAGAATGCTCCTTGAGCTTGAAATTCTGGATAATTCCGTAAAAATAGGCGCAGACGAGACATTTCTTTATCTTCCCCTTACCAGAGAGCCTGCCCCTAGCGAGTTGCAGAGTTTTCCTGAAGAGATTGAGCTTCTTGAGTACGATTTTGAGCTCCAGAAAAAGAAACCTGTTCCGGAAGACCTGCTTGGTTTCAACCCTGCCTATGAAATTGTAGGAGATATCGCCCTGCTGGAAGACCCTGAGCTTGATAAGCAGAAAGCCTCAAGAATTGCCGATGCCCTCCTTCGGACACAGCCGAATATAAAAACCGTGCTCAAGCCTCTCACGCATGTTATCGGGGAATTTCGGGTCAGGGAATTTGAGGTTTTTGCAGGCGAGCAAAGAACCGAGACCATTCACAGGGAATACGGCTGCCGCTATAAAGTCGACCTTGCACGGGCTTATTTTACTCCCCGTCTTTCGACCGAGCGCTCAAGAATTCTTTCACGGGTTAAGGAAGGGGATACCGTTGTGGATATGTTTGCAGGCGTCGGCCCTTACAGCATCCTGATTGCAAAAAACAAAAAGCTTTCAAAAGTCCTGGCAATAGATAAAAATCCGGACGCCGTGCGTTATCTCAGAGAAAATATAATTCTCAATTCTGCAAAAAATATCGAAGCAATCGAAGGAGATGCACGTGAGGAAGCAAAAAAGTTTGCAGGCACCGCCGACCATGTAATTATGAATTTGCCTCACAGTGCCTTTGAGTTTCTTGACTCTGCGGTTCTCCTGACAAAGCCCGGCGGAATTATTCATTATTATGGAATAACCCCTGAAGACGATCTCTTCGAAAGCTCCATCGAACTCATAAGAGAAGCTGCAGAAAAATCAGGAAGGAAAATTGAGGTTCTGGAGAAAAGAGTAGTCCGTTCATATTCTCCTCACCAGTATAATATCTGTATAGAGGTGAGGATTACTTAAAGGGCGCCAGGATTATCCAGGCGTTATAAAAGCAAACAGCCCCGCCCGAGCGAAATAATTAAATTCTTGATCGCTATTCTATGTCTACTTATTTATTATTCCTTTCCATTTGCCGTCGTGGCTTAGCGGTATAGCGGCTGATTCGTAATCAGCAGGTCGAGGGTTCAAGTCCCCCCGGCGGCTCTTTGCTTTTTTGCATCAATCATCAAGGATGCCGATATCGAAATTATCAATTTTCTTGAAT
>DATMYS010000279.1:0-5629 GCA_035560835.1 Methanosarcina sp. | reverse complement strand
TCATCGGACATACAGTTATGTACCAGAGTAACTGCATTAAGGCAAAATTTATCTTTCATTTTTATTGAGAAGGCCAGAGTCATAAATGAAAGCCTAGAAATTTGATGAAGAATACACTGGATAAATTCTACTGGATGATTATAAATGTAAAGTAAATGTATTTAATTTTAGATTTGTAACTGGATATTGGTATCGAGTTTACATTCAAATTGAGTTGTGTTTTTAAAAGTTCAATTGAGTCGTTACGTTACTCTAGTGATAATAAAATGCAGATAGTACAATTAAGTTATTAAAATACGGACACTGAGCAAAAATGAAGATAAATAAACATGCATTAATAGCCATACTCCTCGTAGCTATCATAATAGCATTCATACCCCTTGTATCAGCAGCTCCTGCAGGAACATCCGAGTCCACAGTAGTAGCAGCTGCAAAAGACTGGCTTGAAGTTGACTCTGTTCATGGCGGCAACAGCCGATCGGGCATTGATTGCTCTCATTTAGTATACCAAGTATACAAGCAAGCCGGAGCCAAAGACATAGTGTTCCAAACTGTGCCCAATATGAAAAAAAACGCATATTATGTTACTACAGATTCTCCCACACCTGGAGATGTAATTTTTTGGAAAAAAGACATTAATAAAAACAACAGGAACTACTGGCTTGTCAGTCATGTGGGAATATACATAGGGAATGGGCAGTTCATAGACACATCTTTTGAGACAAAGAAAGTTGCCATAGAAAGTGTTAGTGGCGTGTATCAAGAAGGACTGCCGTATTATGCTAGATGGGACTCTGGTGGAAGCGATGATACAGGAAACGATGAGACTCCAGATAATAATAATGTAAACCTGCCGGCTGCTGTATTCTCTATGTCTCCTACCTCTGGAAAAGCCCCACTAAATGTAGCATTTACTGACAAAAGTACAGATGCAACTTCTTGGGCCTGGAATTTTGGAGACGGAAGTACCTCAACCGAGCAGAACTCGATGCATACATACTCTGAAGCAGGAAACTATAACGTTGTCCTGACCGTAAATAATGAAAAGGGCTCAAGCTCAAAGACTCAAAATATAATTGTCCAGAGTGAACCTGTTCCAGACAAAATTCTTCCTGTAGCAGACTTTAATGCAGACACTGTCAGCGGCTCTGCTCCTCTTTCTGTGCAATTTACAGATATATCGCAGAATGCAAACGGATGGAACTGGAACTTTGGAGACGGAGCTACCTCAACAGAGCAGAATCCAGCTTATACCTATTTTTTAGCAGGAAACTATAACGTTGTCCTGACCGTAAACAATGAAAACGGTTCGAGCTCGAAAGCTCTAAATATAACCGTGGAGGGAGAACCTGATCAAGAAGAAATCCTTCCTGTAGCGGACTTTGATGCAGACACCACAAGTGGCTATGCTCCTCTTTCTGTGCAATTTACTGATCTCTCGCAAAACGCAAATGAATGGTACTGGAACTTTGGAGACGGAAACACTTCAATCGAGCAAAATCCGACGAATATGTATTCCTCAGCAGGAAACTATGATGTTAATCTGACAGTAGTTAATGGAAACGAAACGGCCTCAAAAATTACTACAATAAACGTAATGGAAGAGAGTAATTCCAGCGATAGTAACAGTGATACTATCAGTAGTAACGACAGTGATAGTGATAGTGACAGTGGCAGCAGTAGTGGAGGGCACAGCCACAAGAGTGGAGGTAGCAGTGGTAGCGTTGGTGGATCCCCTGAACCAGCGAAGAACGTCCAGGTAAAAGAAATTTTACAGGCCTTTATTGTCAGTGGAAAGGATGTGAATTTTAACTTCATAAAGAATGCAACCTGTGTTGAATCAATAACATTCAGATCAACAAAAACCGTTGGAAAGACCACTACAATAGTGGAGGAACTGAAAAATAAGTCGAGCCTGGTTTCCAAGCTTCCCGAAGGTGTTGTCTACAAGTCGTTCAATATATGGGTTGGAAACGGTGGTTATGGTAGTTCAAAGAGTATTGAGAGTTCATCTGTCAATTTTAAAGTCAATACATCATGGGTAGACGAGAATAACATAAATAAATCCTCGATTATACTGAATTGGTACGATGACGAGAAAAAAGAGTGGGTGGAACTGCCAGTAAACCTAACAAGTGAAGATGATGAGTTCTTGCATTTCACAGCAAACGTACTTGGCTACTCTTCCTTCGCAATAACAGGTACAAAAAGCGAAGGCAACACCATAGCTGCAGAACCTGCTCAAATAGCCACAAACAGTACTGAAGGCAGTAACGCAAACAGTAATGTAAGCATTAATACAGGCAGTAATGCAAGCACTGTTGAAAATAAGGTAGCTAAAGAAAGTAAAAACACTCCGGGATTTAGTATAATCAGCGGCGTTGCATGTTTATTCTGTGTTTTCCTGTATAGAAGTAAGAAAAGATAAAACAGCGTCAATTGTGTAAGGTAGTGAGGGTTACTGATCTAATCTGACAAGCAAGTACATCTGTCTTTTATGGTCAGATTGGAAAACTACCCTCCTGAGTACTATTTTCCTAATTACTACTTTCATAACTACTATTTTCCTAATTACTATTTTTCGGAGTTTTATTTCCGGAGTACTATTTTTTGGATCATTATTTTTTCTGTACTAAAATAACCATTTTCTGAAGATATTACATTAAAGAAACGCATTTTTGCACGAAAGATTATACCGATCAGTATAATCTGTTAAATTTGGTTTTTAGCTCACAATTAGGGTTTTTTCTCTCATAGCTGAAAGCAAGAACTCTTATCCTTTTTAACTGGAAACAACGATTTTTGTCTCTTTTAAATAACTGATTATCATTCACAGGATAGAAGAGCCTGTGTATACCATAAAATAAGAATCAAATCTAAAAAAATTTAAACAAAACCCTAGATAATACCTGAAAAACTTCAGAGGGAAAGACTTTGCAACTCAAAATTGAAACATCCAAACGCGTTGAGCTGATTGATATCACTTCACAAGTTCAGGAAGAAGTAAGGAAAAGCGAAATTCCTGAAGGCATATGCATTATAAGCACACGGCATACTACCGCAGGAATTATAATAAACGAAAACGAAAGCGGGCTAAAAGAGGACATTCTGAATCTTTTATATAAACTGGTTCCTGCCGGCGTAGGTTACAGTCACGACTGCATAGATAACAATGCAGACTCCCATCTCAGGGCGTTACTGCTTGGAGCAAGTGAAGCCCTGCCTGTTTCTGAAGGAAAGCTTGAGCTTGGGACTTGGCAGAGAATCTTTTTTGCTGAAATGGATGGGCCAAGAAGCAGGACAATTAATGTTACGCTTTTGAAGTCTTAACACAATAAAGAACAAACGTGGAAAGGATAAAAAAATTGAGAACGAATCAAAAAGGTAGTGAGAGAAATCAAAAAGGTAGTGAGAAAAATCAAAAAGAATAGGGAAGAAAGTTCCTTACGAATCGACTGAGAAGAGCCGATCAGGAACTTTCCTGGTTATTGTTGAAATCGTCCAGACGTGTCTGTTTCCTTATGCAGTTCTCTCCAGGGATTTCTACAGGATATTCACCTGTGAGGCAACCAATGCACATGTTGCTCTTATCGCACTCAAGAGCCTTCATAAGTCCGTCAATACTCAGATATCCTAGGGAATCCGCATTGATAAGGCTTTCGACCTCTTTTACGGTCTTATACGATGCTATAAGTTCCTGCCGGGTAGCCATATCTATACCCAGATAGCAGGGAGCGATAATTGCGGGACTTCCTACCCTTGCATGAATTTCTGACGCGCCTGCCCTGCGAACCATATCTATAATCCGCCTGGAGGTTGTACCCCGGACAATGCTGTCGTCAACCAGAACCACACGTTTGCCTTTGACGTTATCCTGAATAGCATTCATTTTGAGCCGGACTGCGGTTTCACGCAATTCCTGACCAGGCAGGATAAATGTACGCCCTATGTAACGGTTCTTCATCAAGCCTTCAAGGTATTTGGTGCCTGATTCCCTAGCATAGCCAATTGCCGAAGTAATCCCAGAATCCGGAACAGGAGAAACAACATCAGCCTCTACATTATGTTCTCTAGCGAGCTCCCTTCCGATATTTTCCCGAACCTTGTAGACCAGTTTCCCGTCAATAATAGAATCGGGCCTTGCAAAATAAATGAACTCAAATACACAATGTGCAGGATGAGGTTCGTTTCCTATCTGGTAGCTCTCAAAGCCGTCGCCCGTAAAGACTATTACCTCACCTGGCCGCACATCCCTGATAAGGGTGCCGTTAAGGGTATCCAGAGCTACGCTTTCCGAGAAGACTGCGTACCCACCATCGACTTTCCCGAAGCAGAGCGGCTTAAAACCGAGAGGATCCCGTACAGCATATAGAGAGCCATCAATATGGATAACCAGAGAATAGGAACCGACAAGTTTGCGCATGACGTTCCGGATTGATTCTATAGGGTCGTGTCTTATCAGTTCTTTTACAAGAAGATGGCCGATAACTTCGGTATCGGAATCACTAATAAATATACGTCCTTCGCACTCCAGTTCATCCTTGAGCGTTCTGGCATTAACCAGGTTCCCGTTATGGGCAATTGCAACTGCTCCTCCTTTGAAATTCAGGATAAAAGGCTGGCAGTTTTCTATTTTTGATCCTCCGGTAGTTGAGTAGCGGACATGCCCTACTCCTACATTTCCGATCAGGCGCCCCAGAGAATCTTTGTTATACACATCAGGAACAAGACCCATGCCTTTAATGGAATGAGAGGATGTACCATCATATACCATTATGCCAGTGGATTCCTGTCCTCTATGCTGGAGGGCATACAAGGCGTAATATAGCTTAAATGCGACAGTATTGGATTGAGGCCTGTCGCCTGGTAAAATTATGCCTGCAACGCCACATTCTTCTTTCAATTTTGACCTCCGATGAAGGTAAAAAATAGAGAAAGTGGAACAGACAGGTTTAGTACTTGCACTTTGCCTGCCACTTATAAGCTCTTATACGAGATGTTTTTCCAAAACCGCATGAAGTACACTGTTTTGTATGCACATTAAAAGAAACACTCCCACAGCGCCTGCATTTGGCGTGTGTGCGTTTCTGCCTTTTTCCCATTGATGCCGTACCTTTACTCATTCCTAAATCTCCTGATTAAAATTAATTTGTTAGAGCAATATTCGATAATCTGAAGCGATTCTATTTTTCTGAATTTACTCTCTGCGGCCAGTCACAATAAGTCCTGTTGCTCACCGAGGTTTAACGATAATAGATGAAGTGCTTGATATAGATTACGGAGATACGTATACCACGTTGTCACCGCGAATAACGACGCTGCTGAACTTGCTTACAACTTCTCCTTCTCTTAGTTCTTCAGCATTGTCAAGCACGAGGTTCATGTGAATATCGTATCCTTTCAGCTCACCTCTAAACTCGCGTGCGCCTTTCAATCTAACGATTACAGGTGTGTCCAGTGCGTTGTTCAAAATATCCAGAGGTCGGTTTGCCATCCTTACAGTCCCCTTAAAACATTATAAATCAAGTCATTATCTATATCAATATAAATAGTTAATCCAGATTTAAATTGATCGCCGCGTCTTAAATTTGATTATTTGCATCAAAGTCGCAAATACAATATATAAAGG
>DATMYS010000278.1:0-3693 GCA_035560835.1 Methanosarcina sp. | reverse complement strand
AAAAAATAGTGGATAGAATCAAATTTAATAGAGCTAAAAAGTTCTAGCTTCACAACCGATGACTGCTAATTTATTACCATCAGTAATTGTCGGACAGCCTCTAAAGGTCAGGGTATTCGTGACCCTCTGCGCTCCCATAGTAATAAATTGAAGTGCATTGTATATAAACCTAAATCTGCTCGCGCAAATCTGAGTAAACTCAAGATCTTTCGTGCAGACGTTCAGGGGTTCGAATCCTTTCTCCCGCACTAAAATTTCAGGATTTTCGCCTCTTCTTTTAGGCTTTTATTCTCACTCATTAGTACGCTTTACAAGTTTCCTCTCGGTGGTCGCACCCTTCGTATGTGTGCGGATTGAAATTTTCATTGGTTTACAGTCTGCCGAGCTTTGTGAACGGCAGCCAGGCCTTTCCAATCTTCCATGTCGAGCTCTGGCTTTTCGGCCCTATATTTCGCATAAAGTGATATTCCCACAGGGTCTTCAAGTATATCGACTTTGACGCCTTTCTCGCATAGCATCTGTTCATTGCCCGAGGCGTTAGTAACATCGCCGACGACTACGCGGTCGAACTGACGCATATATATCAACGTGGCGCAAATGTCGCAGGGGCTGAGCGTTGTGAAAATCGTGGTATTGCTGAAGTCCTGCCGTCCTGCATCTCGTATGGCCGAAGTTTCACCGTGGTTGTAAGGGTCGTTATCCTGCACAAGTGTATTATGTCCTTTTCCGATAATTCGGCGCGTATTGTTATCGATAATAACACCACCTATGGGGCAGCCCCCCTCATCGTAGCTTTTTTGTGCAAGTAAAACTGCTATGCGCATGATATTACGGTCGCTCAATTTAACAAAAAATTTATCTTCAACTATCGTAGGAAAACTTTTCGTGGGCAAATAGGCGATGACATTAAGCACTTCTTCCGTAACAGGCGTGTCTTGTGTAATGAAATGTTTCATAAGCTCTCCTTTTCAAATCATTCTCGATTATATTCGAGTTTGCCAATTTGCGGATATTGCTACAAGTCGCACCCTTCACAGGCGTGTGGATTGAAATCAGAGAGAATTCAAGGTAATGACTGGATGGTCCCGATCTCACCTTTTAATTTCTGATCTCCCACTAACTTTTCATCCTTCACCAGATTTCCTACACCATCAAGTTGTTACCTTGCCAACCGACGACTCTTCCATCGTATCAACATTCCCCTGTTCCGGACTCTCCTCAGCTTCAAGGATCTCCTTCATGTATTCGAGTACATCTTCCCTGAGGTTTTCGTTTTGAAGAGCAAAGTCCAATATTGATTTTACGTACCCTAGCCTGTCGCCAGTATCGAATCTTTTTCCTTTGAACCTGCAGGCATAAATTATCTGAGACCTATTGAGAACCCGGATCCCGTCAGTCAGCTGGATTTCATTTCCCACTCCGGTCCCGGCTTCTTTTATACAGTCAAAGATTTCGGGAGTAAAAACATAACGTCCTATTGCTCCCAGATTGGAGGGGGCATCTTCAGGTGATGGCTTTTCGACGATATCCTCAAGCATATAGAGGGAGTCGCAAAGTGGCTTTCCTTTTATAATCCCGTAACTGCTCAATTTATCATAAGGAACTTCTTCCACTGCGAGAGTGGATCTCCCATATTTTTCAAAATTTTCAATGAGCTGTGCAGTGCAGGGCTTGTCATTCACAATAATATCGTCTCCGAGAAGCACGGCGAAAGGTTCGTCTCCAATATGTTTTTCTGCCCTGAGGACTGCGTCCCCGAGCCCGTTGGGTTCTTTCTGGCGAATATAATGAATATCCACAAGGGAAGATACGTCCTTGACAAGCTTAAGAAGTTCAGTGTTGTGCTTTTTCGCAAGATGCATCTCAAGTTCAGGGGAATCGTCAAAATAATCTTCAATTGCCCTTTTGCCTCTGCCTGTGATAATGATTATATCCTCAATTCCCGAGGCAATGGCTTCCTCTACAACGTAGTGGATTACGGGTGTGTCAATTATAGGGAGCATTTCTTTAGGCATGGACTTGGTGGCAGGCAGGAAACGGGTCCCGAGGCCGGCCGCAGGGATAAGTGCTTTTTTGACGATCAAGGGGGGACACTCCAAAAAGAATTTGGAATATTAATATGACATTTTAAATTATATCCGGTTTAAATTATACTTGCCTTATTATTAATTTTTCTCTACCGTGATACCAAAGAATCAAAGTGAAGGACAAGTATAACGTAATTCCAACTTTTAATGCAAGTTTCAACTTTTAACTTAAGCTTCAACTTTTAACGTAAGCACTTCAGCTTTTCTTAGGCAAATAAGCTAGTAATACAGACAACTGGCATAATTACCATAATTTGCAAAAATTACAAAGCATGGCGAGAAAGAAAGATGTGATTGAAACATTGATCAGGCTGTAAGTAAAAATATTCCATATTTTATGAATAAAGTTATTGGCCAGGCTAAAATTATAGGTCATCGCCGTCATATATTTTGCAACACGCCAGTAGAAATATATTAGAGATTGGCATTGGCACAGGTTTGAATCTAAATCTTTATCCGAGCTCAATAACTGAGATTACAGCAATGAACCCGTGAGAGACTGCCCTCAATCTCTATTGCAGTAAAGATATATCCTGACGCTGCTGAACAAATGCATTTTGAGGATAATATCTTTGACACAGTAGTCTGCACCTTTATATTTTGCAGTGTTAAAGTACAATGAATTTGCAACTATGCAGGAAAAATTGTCGTAACTGGTTTTCAAAGCTGTACGTAAAATTAGTTAACTGAATGCAGGTAAATTGCGGTATCCTTTATTTTAAGATCCCAAGCCTTGTACTGGTTGTTCTTTTCTTATCGACTTCATATTTTCAGGTGCTGTAGAGGTTCAGCTACTTTTTTCTTAATGTTGACCCCTACATTAGTAATACAAGCGTTTAATATAATAACATTAAATATGACAAAAGTAACGAAAAGTATTAAATATAAGTTCATCATATTTATCTATGTCTAAGCGAACAGACAAAAATAGAGAAGCCTCCTAAATCTGTGATTTGAACGCATAACTCCTGAATTCTTCACTTGTATGTGCAGCAGGTGGGGAATTTTAGGTGTTTTCGCGTTCAAATTATAATCAAAAATTCTCTATTTTACTCTATGTCAATAGTTTAAAACTCATCAAGGCCGGAGCTTTTTAGAAAGGAAGGCTATGTTTATTCATATAATTATTTATTTAAAGATATAGTTGTAAGTTTTGAGAATTTGACTCCTTTCAAGGCTATTATGGATTCAGCAAGTTCTGCAATATCTTCACCTTTTCCATTGAGAAAAATTAATTCAAAACAATTTTCACGATCAAGGTAAACATGCACTGAAGACCTTATCAGGTGAGAATAATTGTGCTGAATATTTGTTAAAACATTTGAAAGGCCTTTTCTCGTGTTGTCATAGATAACAGCAATTGTTCCTAATGCGATAGCCTTTAACGTCATTTACCCATTCGTAATGGGAAATATAACTTTTGATGGCATCTCTCATGCCCTCCGAGCGTGAAGAACAACCTCTTTTCTCAACAATCTCATCAAATTTACTCAGAAGGGTGTCGGGAAGAGAAATCCCTATCCTCATAAGTTCTGTTTCTATCATATCACCCACCAGGCAGTTTAACTTTGTTTATAAATATTACATAACCTATCGTATGTATTAC
>DATMYS010000277.1:0-5997 GCA_035560835.1 Methanosarcina sp. | reverse complement strand
CATTTCGGGGATATTATATGGTGAAATTTATAAAAAGGGAAATTTGGGAGTATAAAATGTATGTTTGGGGAGAATGAAAAAAACCTGTCCAAAAAAAAGGATTTCTGGATAGAGTTCTTCGCAAGTAGGAGAGACGGTGGCCACAGATCTTCAGCTGAAGAATTTCTTTCCATGGAAGCTAAGGAAAAACTATTCCATCTGGATGGGGGTAGAACCCTGCTTGACTTTGGATGCGGTGCAGGTGAACTTCTGGTTTACTACGCGCCGAAATATGAAAGGATGGTAGGAGTTGATTTTTCCGCATCTATGCTTGATGAAGCGAGCGCAAAAATCAGGGAACGGAAATGTGAAAATATATCTTTAATCCAGGCTGATGACAAAACTGTCTGGGATAAACTGGAATGTTCCTTTGATCGAATAACCGCGGCTGGAGTGATTCAGTATTTGACATTGCAAGAAATTGATAACTTTATCTTTAATGCATCAAATTTTCTTAATAAAGACGGTAAAATAGTATTGTTTGACATATTGGACCCCCGATTATACCCATTATGGAAAATAGGGCTATTCTCACAAGATGCAAACCTCTGGAAAATTTTGCACAAAATCGGTTTTGAGTTTAAGGTTATGTTATCGGCCAGTTTAAGTAACCGACCAAGAGATATTCTCGGGTTTGCCCACAATCCCAATACAATTAAAAAAATAGCCGCTAAACATGATTTTGAAACTATTTTTGTAAAATCAATGTATTACGAATACAAATATCACGCAATAATGTCTCAAAATTAACGGATATGAGGGTTTCAAGCCCAAAATTTTGAAAAAAGGATCGGAAAAGCTAAATCGCCACCTTAAACTTTCGAGAATAAGAGTGAGAGCGAAACTACTCCCACCCTTGAATATTGTTTTTCCTTCAGCTTACATACAGGAAGAAAAAGTCGGAAGTGATTTACTTCCTTGCTTTAATCTTCTCAAAGAGCTGTTTTAAAGTGTCTTCATTGCTCTTCGTGAACTCGAAAGGTGAACTTGTGAAAGGTTCAAAGTGAACTGGCACATCGTCTAGCCTGTAGAACGTTCCGTCACATTCCATGGCGTCAATAACTCCAGGAAGTACAATATCCGAAGCAGCTACGGACGGGCAGGGAGCGATATCCAAGCAGACCATTGGGATTTCGGCGAGGTAAGAGGCGCAATCTGCAGGGATATGGCAAACAAGGTCAGCACACATTACAAGAGCTGCATCCACATCTCTTTCCCGCAGCACGTCCACGGTTGTAAACTCCCCTGGATTATAACGCGGGTGTCCGCGTGTGAAGTCAAGCCCGAAGGGGTAGCCGTACATATAGGAAGCTACCTGGTTAAAACCTGCCACATTGCAGTGGCCACGGAGAGCTCCAAGAGTGAACTTGGCGTAGTTGTTCAGTTCCTTTACGAGGTTCATGGCAATTTCGGCATTCCTGTGTTTTCCGATGGATGAGGAAAGCCCTAGACCCACTGAGATGGCTCCGAAGGTGCAGTTCTTCATCACATCGAGCATCTCTTCCATAACAGGGATCGGAACTCCTGTAATCTCTTCTACCGACGGATGGGGAGTTTTTCCGTGAAGCAGGGTCATAAGTGCGCTAATCAGTTCGTAATCCGAGCCAGGTTTGAGTTGAACATGCAGGTCGGAAGCTTCAGTGGTAGGGGTTTTTCTCGGATCCACAGTGATAACTGTCCTGTCAAAACGCCCGCGTTTGGTCCAGTATCCTCTGGGGAAAACTCCGTATCTGGACATCTGCCTCGGCATGGATTCAAGAGGATTGGTTCCCCAGTAGACTATAAGATCTCCCCTATTTTTTTTCTGTCCTTCGGTTGCACCGACTTTCCCGGATTCCTGGATTCCCATAGCTGTTGGCCCGTGGCAGATAGTAGCATTGGAATCAACAATTGCACCAAGATATTCCCCAATCTTTAGCCCTATTTCATGTGCTTCACAGGAGGTTTCACTGCCCATGAAAAGCAGGGGACGCTTTGCCGAAACAAGGATATCGGCAGCTTTCTCAAGAGCCTCATCCCAGGCTGCAGCTGTCAGTTTTCCCTCAATTTTTATAAGAGGCTTCCTGAGCCTGTGGGAACTTACAACTTCCTTAAATTTGGCATTTCCCATTTTACATGCGTTTTTAGCTTCAATTTTTCCTTCTCCGAATTCAACCTGGATATCATCACAGGCAGCCCCGCAGACCGGACAGACTATGTTTTTGTAAATCATATTCACTGCCCCCCTACATAAACTTTCAACACTACATCTTCTGCACTAAGAACTTCTTCATCAGTGGGCTCAATCGTTACTGGAGCGCCCTTATAGAGGGGAGAACCCGTAGAAAGGGTATCAGGATCGATGATCACATTCGACCAGATGGCTCTTGGCATAAACACCTGCCCTGGCTGTACCGAGTCCGTACATTTGGTATAAACTGCGATCGAATATTTCCCGTTCCTGCTTGTTACTTTTACTTTCTCAGGGGAACAGAGTACTGCAAAATCCACAGGCGAAATCCAGCACGATGCACACTCCATTGTGTAGTCGTCTGTAAATTTGTCCCCCCCTTTGGCAAGCCTGCCTTCATCAATCGTACTTCCGGTAATGAGTAATACTTCCATACTTCTCACCTCAGAGCTCCGGGTTTGCGTCTGCAACCACGTAAAGCGCTCCTTTTGCCCGCTTGCTGATCGCATAGTCCCCTGTGAATTTCTTGAATTCGCCTATCAGCTCAATTTCGCCACATTTGACGCTATCTTCCATAGAGACAAATTCGAAACCCGGGGAGAAGCGCTCGATTTTTCCCCCAATAACTATGGTGCCTCCTGCCATTTCAGCGCCTACTGCACGAAGAGCATTGCCTTTTACGAAGATGAGCCCGCCATTCTGGCGGATTCCGCAGAAGCTTTCAACATTGCCTTCTACTATAATTTCTCCGCCGTCCATGCCGCCTCCGAGCTGGTGGCGTGCCGAGCCTTCAATAACAATGCGTCCGCCTTTCATGCCGTGCCATTTTCCTCTGTAAGCACAGCCCACGTGGTCTCCAGCATTGCCTTTGATGTGCAGAAGTCCGCCTGTCATTTCCATGCCTGCCCAAGAATCCGCATTTCCGCAAACGACGATCTCTCCTCCTTTCATCCCTGTGCCTACATGCATGCCAGCAGAACCCTCAATTTCGATTTTTCCTGCGCTCATGCCTTCACCGATCCTTTTGATCCGCATTGCTTCACCTTTTATGCGGATCAGGGTCTCAGCTGCAGAACTGCCTCCGTTTCCTATCACTTCAAAAAACTCGGAGAGAGGATATGTCTTTGGCCCCTGCCAGACGGCCAGGTTTCCTATTTCTTGCTTACTTTTGCCTGCAAAGGAATCAGGAGTTATAACGTCGGCTTCCAGTTTAATGTCAATCTCTTTTTTAAGAATAAGCGTTACTTCTTCCATTTCTCCAGAACTTTTGCCAGTAAATGATTCAGGTTTTATAACTGCTTCGAGTTTACTCTCGGTCTCTTTTTTATCAATAAGAACTCCCTCTGTCATGCCTTCACCTCTCACCGTTAACCTTTATGGGAGTCGGGTTTTCCAGATACTTCTCTGGAGTCGGATAGTTGGCAAAGCCCAGGGTGTAATACCTGAACCACTCTTTAACGTCAACCAGCATCTCCTTTTCCCTCTCGTTTTCTACGTGCACTTCGGAATAGTAAGTCCTCTTCTCAGGCAAGGAAACAATTTCTCCTTTGACAGCTACGATTTCGCCACCCTTTACGGTGTATTCAGCTTTCCTGAAGGCTTGAAGTAGAGTCTCATAGTTGTTTGTGTCAAGCTGCTGTGGGTTTATATTGTAAACAGTAACGTCTCCATCAGCGCCCAAGCCAAGAGAACCTTTCCTGTGTGCCATTCCAATTGTCCGGGCGGGGTTGGCTCTGGTCAGGATTGCAAGGTCATAAATGGAAAGTTCCCGGTTTACGCCTCCGAGTGCGCTCCTATCGTTTGCCCACTTGTGGCACTCACTGAAGGTTTGCTTCCTGAAAGCCTCGGACATGACCCAGGTCATAACCTCCGGATATTTCGTAAACGGTCCACCATTCGGACTGTCCGTGGTTAGAATTGTCTTCCAGGGGTCATTGATAAGCAGGAGACATTCAAGCCCCATTGCCCACTGCAAACTGTGTACCGGGTTGGCCTTTAAGTAAGTGAAGGGGATGACACCTGATCCACCCTCCATCTCAACATCAGTATTCGACCACTTGTTTCCTGTAAGCTTGTATATATCCTGAATAGCAGGCCCATCTCCTGTCATAACCGTGGCTTCTCCGAAGGGCGTGCATCCACTGTCGATCACTACATGGTCTTTGTTGTTGATGTAGTCTGCAATATCTTTCACTCCGGATTCACAGTCTCCCCAGGTAGTGCCTGCAAAACTGTTGAACATCATGTGAGCGAGGTATACAGAACAGTTCCTTGCAGAATCTGTTTTGGTTTCAGCCCATTCTACATCCATGTTCTGCCTGGGCTTTACGCCATCGAGGATTTTGAGGGAATCCTTAGTAATTGCATAGCAGCCAGGATGTCCCAGGTTATTTGCATGCAGGTGAAGTGGTACAGGCATGCCGAGGAGTTCGTTGACCTCGCTAAGCCCTTTTATAGTCTCTCTTGGGGTAATTTCGAAATGGATGTTGGCTTCATCAAGAGAGTGTATGTTCTGGCCCCAACCCCAGTTTTCGACTCCTGCAGGGTTGACACATTTAATTCCATAGGACTTGTGAGTTTTCATCATCCAGGCCACATAAGCCGCAGCCTTTTCTATATCTCCATCCCGGAGATAGCGCATCAGAAAGAAGTTGTTTCCAAGTATCAGGTACCCGCCCATGTCAAGGAGTGGGGTTGCCCGCATCTCTTCATGGGTGTGGCGAGCTTCAAGGGGGGGAATAGCAGCTTCAAAGACAGTTGTATAGCCCATTGCTGCGTAATCGTACCCCTGCTTGTAGACAGAGGGGACAGTGTAACCTGAACCGGAATGGGTGAGTGAAGTCTTCTGGAGAGTTGCTTTATAATGGTCTTCGGGACGCATCGACCTGCCGGCGTTAACCTTTGCCCCTGCAACGTGGGAATGAGAGTCAACTCCTCCAGGCATGACCGTCATACCAGATGCATCAATAACCTTTGCGTCTTTCAATTCGGCTGCAGAAAGCTCTCTTACAACTTTTCCGTCCCTGATGAAGATATCCATAATTTCCCCATTTATTTCGTTCAGGGGATCAAAGACGTATCCGTTCTTGATTGCAATTGTTCCTGCCATTTATTCCACCTCTTTTTTTACAAGCCAGATTGCATTAACCGGGCAGATCATGGCGCAGGCTCCGTCTGCTCCACAGCGGTCCTGGTCTATGACTGAAATTCTCCCGTTTTTAACCCCAAGAAGAGCTTTTTCGTCCATATTGTTCAGGTGACCTGCAGCAAGTTCAATGTCATTGAGAGCATTTACAGGGCAGACGATCACACAGTTCCCGCAGCCCAGGCATGCAGCTTCATCGGTTTCCAGACAGGTGCGGAGCAGAGCTTCAGGAACAGGGACTTCAAGCAGCTTTTTCTCAAGAACGCCCTTTTTCTCCATCTCCGGGAGAATTGCAGTTTTTCTGACGTCAATTGCATTAACCGGGCAGGAAACTGCACAGGCTCCGCAGTAAATACAAGCATCCGGGCGGTGACTTATCTTTTCGACTCTTTCTCCAGGTTTAGCTTTTTTATTGAAAATGGCATTTGTGGGACATACTTCTACACATGTGTGGCAGGTCTGGCAGACATCCTCAGCCCGGGTCCAGCGCCCTTCAAAGGGCTTTTCCACGAAAATAGCGTTCACAGGACAAACTGCAGCACACCAGCCGCAGTGAACACAACACTCCAAATCAATTTGGGTTTTTCCAACAAGCTTCAGTTTTCCATCCGCTGAAATCTCCCGTGTTACCTCAATACAGCCT
>DATMYS010000276.1:0-2258 GCA_035560835.1 Methanosarcina sp. | reverse complement strand
TCATTCAACAGTGCGTTATATTACGAACATAATATTATATCAATCGTATAACAGACTATCCCTTATTACCGCTAAATAAAATAGTTGTCCTCTTAAAGCAATAGCACTTTCCTGACAAAGCGAACTTTGCAGGATAGAAATAGAGCTGTTAACGCAGGGAAAGCTGGAAAAATAAATTTGTATTTATAAAAACATAATGATTATTATTTCCAAATGAAAACAAAGTTCAAGCAGAAAAATTGAAAAGGAACAGAAATAAATCAGCCTTAAAGGGGAGAAATTACAAGGCTAGACAAATATAATTTCAAGAAAATGAAAATATGAAAATGTGATCTCAATAAGATGATCAAAATTAAAAAGCATACTTTAACTATTACTAACGTGTATTGAGCTGTTAAAAAGTACTTATCAGTACTAATAAAGATAACAGAGATCTAAAATCCTGAAAATGATCAGCATGTTTTTTAAACTCTTCTCGATTTTCCTCATCGTCCCCGTTATTGAGCTTTATCTGCTCATCAAGATCGGTGGAATGATCGGAGCCTTAAATACCGTACTTATTATCCTGATAACCGCAAGTCTGGGCGCTTACCTTGCAAAATCCCAGGGTTTTCGCGTGCTTCGCGAGATCCAGGAAGCAACAAGCAAGGGATATATGCCCGGAAACGAGCTTCTACACGGGTTCTTTGTGTTATTTGGAAGCTTTGCCCTTTTAACCCCTGGATTCCTATCCGATGTAATAGGTCTTTCCATGCTTATACCGCAGATAAGGGAGATCTATGTGGAGATGGCAAAAGGGGTTATAAGAAAAAAGATACAGAAAGGTCAGTGGCAGATGAGAATGTACACGAATTTCCGATGACCCGGAAAAAGCCCATCTAAAATACCGGGTAAAGTGTAATATTTGTAGTATAATATTTGTAGTATAATATTTGTGGTATAACATTTTGCCCCGAAACCAGAATTTCTACTTAATATTTTCATCCGAAATGGAATTTTTACCTGTTTGAGATCAGCTATTTGCCGTTCAGGATATAAGCCCGAAGACATAAAGTAGCAGGGGAACCAAAAAAACCGTCATCAAACCTGCAATCCCTATTGCAAGTCCGCTCATTGCTCCTTCGGTTTCTCCAAGTTCTATTGCCCTTGTTGTTCCAAGCGCATGAGATGCGGTACCGATTGCAACGCCGACCGCAACTTTATCTTTTATCCGGAAGCAGCGGCAGATAAACGGACCCAGAATAGCGCCTATAATTCCGGTAAATATTATCGCAGCTACTGTTACTGCAGGCAGGCCGCCTATCTGTTTTGAAATTTCAATTCCTATAGGAGTGGTTACGGATTTGGGGGCAAGAGATCTGCTTATGGTGTCGTCAAGTCCTAAAAGACTGGAGAGAGCAAGAATATTTGAGATCCCGGCTATGCAGCCTGCAATTATTCCTGCAAGGATAGGAAGAGCATTATTTTTTAAGAGCTGGATCTTTTTATAAAGAGGCACTGCAAGAACCACAGTTGCAGGCCCGAGGAAGAAAGAAATATAATTTCCTCCAAGGTTGTAAGTCTCATAATTGATTCCAAAGAAGAGGAGGAAAACCATTACAAGTACAGAAGCCACAAGCAGGGGGTTAAGAATGGAAAGCTGGGTTTTCTTATACAATAGTATGCCTATCTGGAAAGCTATTAAAGAGAGTAAGATCCCAAATAGGGGCATATCGACAAACCCATTCAAATCAGTCTGCAACTTTAGCTCACCTCTTCTACTTTATTCTCACAGGCATGCACTCTTTTTGTGTTCCTTCCAGATCCGTGATTATTACCTTTATTGCCTTTATTTTCGATATGACAGGCTATTTTTGCCGGTTTTCTCCTGAAAAATCTTTGAACAAGTTCCACAGTAAGCCCTGTCACAGCCAGTATTACAAAGGTAGAAATAATAGAAACTGCAAGTATTGCAGTTAATTTTCCTTCAAGCAGGGCAAAACAGGTTATAAGGCTGGCTCCTGCGGGAAGAAAGAAAAAAGCCATGTTCTCTAGCAAAAAATCACTTATTTTGTCTATCATATTGAGTTTAATTACGCCTGTATACAGGCTAAAGAAAAGAATGAGCATTCCCAGGACATTGCCCGGAATTGGCAGCCCTAAAGCTTTCTGTATCAGTTCGCCCAGGAAATAAATGCTCAGAATAATTGAGAATTGTTTTAGCAAAGTCGTTTTTCCCTCCCTGGTTGAAATAGGACTACAAAATTCCTATATATAAT
>DATMYS010000275.1:0-6103 GCA_035560835.1 Methanosarcina sp. | reverse complement strand
TATAGATACATCCAATTAATCTAAAATTAAAATTCAATTAATCTAAAATTAAAAAGGCTAGCTAGATGCCAGTCACCTTGCCTGCAGCTAGAGACATTGAATCTCAGAATGGGAAGTAGATAAGGTGGGAAGTATTGCAGATATGTGGGGTACTCTGCTGAGAAAAGATTCTGGCAAAAAACGGCCTCGCTCTTTGTGAAAATCCTGTATCCGGCAGTTGGAATTCTACCCGGTTCTTATAACGCACAAAGGGCCAGAGCTGGTAGAAAATCTGGGGGAAACAGTAATGTCACAATTCAGACCTTTTGAAATGGATAGTATTCCAATAGAAGAGCAGTTTATGAACTGGAAGGAGATTGTCAAACCTCCGTATGACAAGAAATCGGTTGATGCATACACCCGTACCCGGGTAATCCTGATGAATGGGATTGAGAATGCTTCTATCCTCATGTCCCATGCTATTGAACGAATGACTGTCGATCCGGAAATTAAGCGCCAGATGGCAATGATGAGGCGTGTAGATTCCATGCAGCAGCAGACGGTTGACTGGCTAAATCCGGCTAATCAGAGTGTTATAGAGACTACCCTTGGCTATGAACAGGTAGCTGTCGATCTCACTGCAAACCTTGCCAAAAACGAACCCGATCCTTATGTAAAGCAAACGCTGGACTTCGCCCTGCTTGAGGACTTCGACCACCTCTACCGCTACAGTTGCCTGTATGACTATCTGGAAGGAGGCGACCCTGAATCTATCGTTCAGGGCAAGACCGAGGTAAAAGCTGCAAGACCAACAGTTGCCCATCACCGTCACCCTGACGAGACCATGCGCAAGCATTACAATAAAGACACGGCTGACATCAAAACCAAAATGAATTATCTCACAATTGTTGCAGGCGAACAGCAGACCGAGCTTTTCTATAAAACTCACGGGAACATGTATTCTGACGAACTCGCAAGGCAGCTTTACTCCGAAATTGCCGACGTTGAAGAAGAGCATGTGACCCTATATGGATTACTCGGCGATCCACGCGAAACTATGCTCGAAAAATCCGCGCTCATGCAGCTCTGTGAAGCCTACATCTATTTCTCCTGCGCCCAGACTGAAACCGATCCAAGGATAAAATCGATCTGGGAAGACTTTGCAAAAATGGAGATTTCACACTTCGAGAGTTGTGCTAGCCTCCTCGAAAAATATGAAGGCAGGGATATCAGGGATGTCGTAAAGGCTGACGTTATTGAGCCGCTGGTCTTTTTCGAGCCTAATAAAAATTATGTAAATAAAGTAATCGATGAGCAGCTTGATCTCATGCCTTCAAATATGGAATACAGGCGGCTCAGTGAGCTTTCCGACCAATGGACCAGTTTCAAGTTCCAGTCGAAGGTGAATGGAGCTGGCGTGCCAAGTGAAGAAGTGGTCAGCAAAGCGAACAGTGAGCTGGCTAAACGGGACCAGGCGAATAATATAAAACAGTTTAAGCGTCAGTTAGCCGAGAGAACAGAAAATGCAATGGCTTCGAGAAGAGAAAAAATGATGCCTCACCCCTGATGAAACCTCCTATAATGTATCTTTTAATTTTTTTGATACAGAATACCATCTGTTAATTTTCAGATATAGGGCGTCAAATAATGCCCCATTTTTTAAATTAGAGGATTTTGCCTGACCTTTCATTCAGGTAGTTTATTATAACCTGTTCTTTCATTTAAGTAGTCTACTATAATTCATTTCTTAGTATCATCAATTCATTTCTTAGTATCATCATTTGTATACTTACATGGGATGTGTTTTGAAACCTAAAAGGTGGTTGTGCTTATCTTCTAGATACGTAAAAAATTGCCCGTTCTTTTGGATTTGATCTCCATGATACGAAGCTCGATAAAGGTCGTGTGGAGATTTACTGAGAACACGAGCAGAAGAATCTCTTTGTGGTTCTTATATAATTCAGAACTCATTTCCAGTTATTTGATGAACACACCATGGGGTAATGATTATGAGAATTATTTCATCACTGGCAGGGAATCGCGGTGTAAAAAACCCAGCAGGCATACAGCGTAAAGGAATCGAATATAAATGGATCGTGCTTTCAATTACGACCATCGAGATGTTTATGGTATCCGTTAATGGGAGCATCATTCTCATTTCACTGCCCGCGATCTTCGCTGGTATTAATATTGACCCTCTAACCTCATTCCAGTATCTGATTTGGGTGCTTATGGGGTATAATCTGGTCACTGCAACGCTTCTTCTTAGTTTCGACCGACTTTCAGATATGTATGGAAGGGTCAGGCTCTATAATGTCGGATTTGCTATCTTTACTCTTGGTTCAATCCTGCTTTATCTTACTCCTGATACTGGTGACGCCGGAGCAATTGAAATTATTGTCTTCCGACTTGTCCAGGCTGTTGGTGCATCATTTACTTACTCCAATAGCGCAGCGATTCTCACCGATGCGTTCCCAGAAAATGAACGGGGCAAAGCATTGGGATTAAACATGGTGGCGTTTCTCTCAGGCCAGTTCATTGGACTTATCCTTGGAGGCATACTCGCTTTCTATCACTGGCGATATGTATTTCTGGTGAGCGTGCCAGTTGGAATTCTGGGTACAGTGTGGGCTTACATTAAGCTCAAAGAGACCAATTTACCAGAAAAAGCCAAGAAAATAGATGTATGGGGGAATCTGGCCTTTTTAGGTGGCCTTACAATTTTTTTAATCGGTATTACATATGCGTTGCTTCCTTATGAGCAGGATCCTATGGGATGGCGCGATCCCTGGGTAATCGCATCGCTATTTATCGGTATTGTTCTTTTAATTGCCTTCTCAATAATAGATAGCCGTGTAGAGGATCCGATGTTCCGACTAAGCCTTTTCAAGAACCGGATGTTTTCCTTTGCGAACATAGCTGGATTTCTGAACGCGATAGCCCGCGGAGGCATGATGTTCATGTTAATTATGCTACTTCAGGGAATCTGGCTACCACTCCATGGCTATAGTTATGAGTCAACACCCCTTTGGGGAGGGATTTTCATGCTACCTTTAACTGCTGGCTTTGTAATTATGGGACCCCCTTCGGGCTGGCTCTCTGACAAATACGGTTCCCGATTATTCGCGACGTCCGGTCTGCTCCTTACTACTATTTCGTTCCTGATACTGGCTGCGCTGCCATATAATTTCAATTACCCGATCTTTGCTGTTGCTCTCTTTATAATGGGCCTGGGGAATGGCATGTTCGGTGCACCCAACATCGCAGCCATTATGAATTCCGTGCAGTCCGAAGAACGAGGTGTTGCATCGGGTATGAGAGCAATGCTGCAGAATAGCGGGATGGTTACCTCCATGGCTATGTTCTTTACAATTGTTATCGTCAGTCTGACAAGATTATTTCCCCAGGAACTCGCGACATCACTGACAAATGTCGGTGCTTCAAACCTCATTGCTCCAATGAGTGAAATTCCCCCTACCGGCGCATTATTTGCAGCGTTTCTGGGATATAATCCGGTCAGTACTATACTTGCTGGAGTGCCGCAGTCAGTTATCGCTACAATCAGCCCGGAGACTATAAAGATCCTGACCGGCACAACCTGGTTCCCAACTACCCTCGCACAGGCATTTATGCCTTCATTACGTTCGTCCTTTTATATCGGCGCAATCCTCTCTATGACTGCTACAGTTTTATCAGCAATGCGCGGCACAACGTACATGCATGAGACTAATAGGAATAATAAAGAAAATCTAACAGAAGAGAAGAAACAGTAGAAACGTTAGTGACGATGATATATCAATTAAGATTTTTAAGCTGGCATTGTGAGTGAGTGAATTCATGAAAAAATTATTTGAAAAAATATTGATAGCGACTGATGGATCTGATAAGAATAAGTCTGCAGTTGAAGAAGCAGTAAAAATTGCCCATGCATGTGGATCCACAATCTACGCTGTCTATATAATGGACGAAAGCCTCATGAAATCTGCTATTGAAGTTCCAATCTCAGAGGATCTTTACAGCCTAAGTTTGACAGCATTCACTAATTAATACTGAATATCTTCCTTCTTTTTTGGTTCAACTGGACTTGACAATTCTTCAAAATTTATAAAAATTTATGATATATTCTATGTGGTTCCATTCCATTGTGCTACATCAAGCTATTAATCCTGTTAAAATTCGCAAAAATATAGTTTTTAGCTCCATTTATCTTGAACTTGATTGTAAGTGTCAAATTCTTCAAGCTTTTTTTAATGAATTTTGTAGATATGCGTTTTAACTCCTCAAATTCATATCGCATCAGCGATATGAATAATTGAGCGATTAGAGACTCCAGAATATCAGAGAGAATTTCCTCTCTGTTAAGTCCTAAAAATGGCTCTTCGCTGTTTCGAGTGGGTAATTTATACCCACTTCCTATATGTGAGAGTGACATATATAATATTTAGAAACGTTTGTTGTTGAAAATCACATTCATGCTCAATGTTTTTCATTTTGGCCGGGCAACTCTGCAACTACGTAATTATTTTCGACCCATACAAAACAGCGAAGAACCGGTTATAGTTAAGGACAGATTTGCTTGAGTCGGAAATCACATCATCAAGAAGCTCAATAGGGACTCATATAATCATTTCTTCGTCTGTATTTAAAACTTCATTCAACATAAAAATTAAGATCGAATATTAATAATCAAATCATCTGGATAGAATGGTAATTCACTATTCTGGAGCGTGCTGCCTAGCAAAAGGAACATGCAGCTTTAATTAGCTTTAATTACCGTTTTAACCACACTTTAAGAAGCAAAAACCACAGACTTTCAGAGACAAGAATATGTTAGGCTATATTGCCTGGAAACAGTACAGGCACAACAAGGACTGGAAGAAAACTATTTCTGGATATAAAAGTAATAGAAACTAAGATAACAGTTAATAAGGAGGATTAATCAAGGTGCAAACCAGAGTTCTTGTGGCCTATGCTTCCAAATACGGTTCAACACAAGAAGTAGCCGAGGACATTGCGGCTACTTTGCGTGAAAATGATCTTGTGGTGGATCTTAAGCCTGTGCGGGAAGTAAAGACCCTGGAAGAATACATCGCAATCGTGCTGGGTGCTCCACTCTACGTGGCCCGCTGGCACAAGGAAGCACGCAGTTTTCTTTCGCAGTATCGTGAAGCTCTAACGAAGCGACCAGTAGCGATTTTCGCGCTAGGCCCATTAAGCGATGACGAAAACGAGTTGGAGGAAGTACGTTCACAGTTGAATAAAGAGCTTGCGAAATTTCTATGGCTTAAGCCCATTGATTTTGAAATATTTGGCGGCAAGTTTGACCCGAAAAAGTTACATCTCCCTGACAAAATAATTACCTGTTTGCCGGCGAGCCCCCTGCACGGAATACCGGCAAGCGATTTGCGGAACTGGATAGAAATCCGCGCCTGGGCTTGTAGCTTGCCCACGCAGCTTCACCCTGTTTTGCCATAGTAAATCACAATCTGGTGGAAGAACCGACTACGGCTGTCTCCAAATAAGTTTGCAAATCTAGCACAAAAAATATAAAAGCAAAAAGTCCTCAACAACAATTTTTCTCAAAATCGACATTCCTGTTACTTATTTTTAAGTTTCCCTCAATGTCTTCTTTTCAAGAGTTGCCAGACAAGCTAACGGGGACGCCCTATAAATAAAATATTAAATATGGTTGCATGTGCCAGAATTTTTCGTCTTTTTCGATTATAAGACATAGATTTAGTTTTTTCTGACCTTAAGGCTTTTAAATTACTTTTTTTACACTTTCTCCTCTTTTATTATCTTTTTTGCAATCATAAAAACTACGAATGCAATAATTATGAAATTTATCAGTTCTCCCAGAAAAGCTCCCCAGCTCAGTACTATTGGCCCGAGTTCGAGAGTTGCAGTTTTCCAGGCTCCCCCAGGCACAAAAGGTGTGATAATCGGATTACGATATTGTCCACAAGCGATTTAATAAGAGCCGTGGATGCGATACCCGTAATGAAGGCAATTGCAAGCGGGATCACCTTATATTCATAAAGAAAATCTGTGAACTCACTTAGAAGTCCCATATTATCCTCCTCAAAATTGCTCTAAATTATTTAAGAAATATTTTCGTTAGTTA
>DATMYS010000274.1:0-4411 GCA_035560835.1 Methanosarcina sp. | reverse complement strand
ATTATAAATACACTATATCAAGTTGCTTTCATGTAAGGCCGCAACGGACGAATGGACGAAAATCAGCAGGTCATTGCGGTCCGAATTAAAGTTCGCTGGAGATGCCGATGGTCATCTGTGAATGAGAAGTCATTTGGTCTTTATCCGAGCGGTAGTTCACCCTTTCAAAATATCCTTATCAGTACAAAGTACTTCTCTCCACCTGAGTCCGAGTTCAGAGAGTGCAAGACCGCCCCCTATCAAAGTAATTGAATTTTTTATAATATGATCAAGCACGGCAACGGTAAAGCCTATTTCCGGATTGATTCCCCCAAGCCCGAAAACTGCAGTAAGGGCAACTTCATATGTCCCTATAGCTCCAGGCGTTATAGGAAAAGTTTTTGCAATATTTCCCAGAGCTACAGCCAGGAAAATCAGGGATATCATATATGTGGACGAGATGTTTACTCCTACTGTCGGAAAAGATTTAAGGACAAGGAAGCAGGTGAGTATATCTGTTCCCCATATAAGAAAAGAAGATGTGGTCACAGCCAGAAACGCACTCGGGCGTACAGCAACGATACTCATCTGGTGCAAAAAAGTAGATGTAAAGCCCTTTATTTTTCCAGAAAGCCTGTTATGGGAATTTTCCGTTTCCAATATTTTTATAGTGACATTTTCTCGGAAAGATACAATAAATAGAATTAAAAAGAAAAGCACTACTGCAAGTCCGGATAGCTTTATCAGGGAGTCCATCCATGGGGCGAGTTCAAAATGGGAAGCAGCGCCTGAAGACGCAAGTATTGCTATAGAAGTAATTGCAACTACATCAAAGACTCTTTCTACAGTTAGCGAGGAAAAGCTAGTCGTAAAGTCAAGGTCTTTGCTTTTTTTCAGGATATACATCCTGCTCAGGTCTCCGATCCGTGCCGGGAGAATTACGTTTGCGGATTGGCTGATAAAAATGCTGCCTGTAAGAAACCCAAGCCCGTATTGATTTCCAAGTCTTTTAAGGATCTGTTGGAAGCGAACTCCTCTTATAGGCCAGGAAATACAGTATACCAGTGAGGCGAGCCCTAGAGTTTTGATGGATGCCTGCTTCACGTTTTCTAATATATCGGATGCACCCAGGAAGGTTGCAACAAATGAAAGGATCAGAATTGCGAGGGCGGCTGTTAAAAAGACTTTTCCTTTTCCTGAAATTTCGAGCGGGAATGAGAGTTCCCTCCAGAGTCGAAATATCTCGGATCCCATTCCTTTGACATCTTTTGCCAGATTAACCTTGCTTGACCCTCCATGCCTCCAGTAAACCGGAAATTCTATTACTTTGTATCCTTTGTGCTGGGCTCTTACGAGTAATTCGGTATCCCAGAACCAGTGTTCATTTTCGATCTCATCAAGAAGTTCAAAGAGAGCTTCTCCCCTGAAAGCCTTGAAACCACACTGGTGATCATAGAGCTTTGAATGCAGAAAAAGCCTCACTAGAAAATTATATCCCCTGCTTGCAAACTCCCGCTTGAAAGGCCTTTTTGCATCGCTTTCGGGCAACATTCTTGAGCCTGTGGCAAAATCATAGCCATCCGTGCTCACAGCCCGAATCAGTTTTTCCAGATATTTCATATCTGTCGCAAGGTCCACGTCAATATAGCAGAGAACTTCTCCTGAAGCGGCCTTAAAAGCCCGGTTAAGAGCTTTTCCCCTGCCCTGTCGTTTATCCGAATGCAGGTGGACAACATAAGCATACTCTTCCGAGAGCCTGGAAGCTATCTGGTCTGTACCGTCTGTGCTGCCGTCTTCGGCTATGATGATCTCGAAAAGATCAGTCATTTTAAAAAGTGTCTCCGCTGTAACAAAGACAGCTTTTTCGATATTCGCTGCCTCGTTATAAGCTGGTAAAACCACCGAAACGCTGGTAATGGATAAGACCCCTCTATTTTCATTCCAGTATTAGGAGCGAATTTATAATTTATATAACTGAACTTTTATATAACTCCGAGTTTAAGGTTTCCCCTAAAAGCCGAAAACTCAGAACTCCTTTTTTACTTTATAAATTCGGACTGAACCACGGTAAACCGGTTCAAAATAAGTTTCGTCCTCGAACTTATCCGTCTTTATATCATACATCTGCCGTTCAAGTTGACCGATATACACATAGCTTACGTTATATTTATTCATAAGCTCAAGAGCTTTTTTTTTACTGCTGGTACTGTAAATGGAATTTACGTCCTCAATCCTTGTCCTGATTTCTTCATCATCTCTTCCCCAGAAACGTTCATGCCTTGTCCACCCAATAACCGTAGGAAGCCCGGTGTTTGTCGAGACACGCGAGGTATACTGATAACTGCTGTCATCTGAAGAAGCTTCAAGAATTACCGGAGTTCCCCTGAGATTTTCCTGAATCCATTTTATGGCGTTGTAATCCCCCCTGTCCAGTTCTTTCATGTATTCCATTCCATCAAGAGCTGGTTTTGCATTCATATCTTTTATTCTTGTAAAAGTTGCTACTACAGGAAATACACTGCATGAGAGAACCAGAAGCATAAGTGAGACCGTCCAGACTTTTTTTCCATAGACTCTGTTCGTAGGAAGGCTATTCTCGGGTAGGGCCCTGTAGCGGAAATAAAGTTGATAGAAGGAATAAGAAGCTGCAATAGCCAGAAAAATCCATAAATGCATGTAAAATTTAAAAACTGTATTCATGCGGGCGAAGCTCCCGGAAATGGGATCATCCAGGAAGATTATCTCGCATAGAAGCGCTACAAAAGCAGCCGCTGCTATAAGAAGAGATGCAAATCCTGTATTGCTCCTTTCCGGAAGATCTTTCAGGAAAGAATGGAGCGAAAGAGCGAGTAAGGGAAGAAGAATTGCAAGCAAGGGAATATCCCATTCTCTTGCAAGAAATAAAGATATTCCTATCCACAGGATGAAATATTGTATTTTTCGCCTGGATTCCAGACGGGTCGTAAGGAAAGAAAAGGTCAAAAAAAGGAAGAGACTGAACAGGATAAGGAATTCTCCAATTGTCGTGCGAAGTTCCGGCGGGACAAAATCAAATCCATCTGCAGCTTGCGGTTTGAAAGACAGGTAAAAGGGCAAATACGGAAGAATGCTGAGAATGAAAACCGGGAGAATTGTTCCCAGAAAGCCGGTAATGGAGCGTGATAAGCTTTTATTGCGGATATAAAGCCCATAGTAGAAAGCAAAAATCACTGCAAACGTCAGGCCTAGATATATTGGGAAATCCCAGGAATTGGAAGGAAATAAAAAGCCAAGTGATAATGAAAAAATAAGAACGGCCAGGATACTTTCAAAAACCCGGTTGCTGTCTTTCCTGAGATATATGTTCAGGAGGAAAGCAAGTACCAGCAACTGGAAAGGAATTGCAAGCATGTGGGAATGCAGGTCTCCGTGTATGAAACTGAAGTAAGGAAACTCATTTATCGTATACGGGATAACTCTCGAACTGCTCCAGTAGTATCCCATTGTAACCGTCTCTTTGGCAAGGTACGTGGATATGAATTCTTTAAGTCCCTGCAAGTTTCCCAGTAGGATTACGGATACTGCAGTAAGTATTCCGTACTTGATTTTTCCATGAGTGAGGTTGTATCCAAACCCGAAAAGGAGATTGAAGGAAAGGGCGAAAGTGAGCGCAATAGCCAGGTTGAAAAGCATAGACGGTTCGACAGAAAGTAGTTTTCCCGGAACTCCCACCAAAAGGTATCCAAAGTAGTAATAAAACTCAAGTGAGCCTCCTGCAAACCATGGATCTGCCGGGGGAAAAGAAGAAGTTCTCATTACTGCATTTAGAAAAGCAAAATCCATAAACTTCTCATGCCTGTAGATCTCAGGGAGATACATGCGTACAATCAGGAAAAAAAAGAACCCTGCAGCGAATACGAGTTCATTTGACAGCAGAATCTTCTTTTCCGGTAAATTCCTTTGTTTTCGATAAACAATACCCGACATAAGGCAAAGCAGAAGTACTGAGATCAGGATCGTGCGTCTGTTAAAACTCCATACGTAGGAAAAAATCCAGGCCAGATATGTAACGAGCACTATTCCCAGGGTCCTCGCTGCAGAATATCCTCTATCAGCAAGCCGATTTCCAGCTATTCCGGCAAGAGGCATGGAAATCAGGCCCAGCATTTCTATGAAAACAAACCAGAAAACTACGTGAAGATACTCTAACACCGCTCTCTTCCTTTAAAATCAATTATTTAAGTACACCTTCTAAAGCCCAACTCTCTTGAAGTGCACTCTTTATGTATAAAACTTGTATTTGAAGCCCTTATCTTTTATATTAGCTCCGAAAGGTCAAGAAAGATTACACAGGTTCGAAAAACCAGCTAAGTCTCTCAAAGACTTTCAGTAGTTTACATTCCCTTTTCCCCAATTTTTATTTACCTGACAGAAGTGACAATAATATGTATTT
>DATMYS010000273.1:0-8609 GCA_035560835.1 Methanosarcina sp. | reverse complement strand
CTCTAAGGTTATATTGCTTTATTATATCAGTTCTTAATTTCCAAATTATTTTTCCTGCAAGTAAATCAAGAAAAATAAAATTGTTAAGACCTTCAAGAAAAAGAAAAAAGGAGCCATTTTCAATATGCATTACAGTCTTGGGATTGATGCTGGAGGCACTTATACCGATGCGGTGCTTATAAGGGACTCGGACGGAGAGATTGTAGACTCGAATAAAGCGCTCACGACCTATCCCGATCCTCTCACAGGCATTAAAAACGTAATTGACGGCCTCAAACCTGAATATCTCGAAAACATAAAGCTAATTTCGGTTTCAACAACCCTTTCCACCAATACCATTCTTGAAGGCACGGGTTTTCCTGTAGCCCTGATCCTTATAGGAGAACACCCACTTGAAAAGGAACTGCCGGCTGAATATGTACTCTTTGCTACCGGCGGACATAACCACAATGGAGAAGAGGTTACTGCCCTTGACCTTGAAGCTATCGAGAAATTTGCTTTGGGGGTCAAGGATAGGGTTTCAGCTTTTGCGATATCGTCCTACTTTAGCACAAGGAATCCTGAACATGAAATAAGGGCGAGAGATCTTGTTCTTGAGATTACAGGACTGCCTGCGGTTTGAGGGCATGAACTTTCCCAGGAACTGGGAGCTTACGAAAGGGCGGTGACGGCTTTTCTCAATGCCCAGCTCATCCCTATAACAAGGCAGTTCGTGAAGTCCATTATTTCAGATATCACGAAACGTGGGATCAACGCACGGCTCCTTATGCTCAAATGCGACGGCTCGGTGGTAGGGATAAAAGATGCCCTCAAAAAACCCATTGAGACTATCTTTTCAGGCCCTGCAGCAAGCCTTGTAGGGGCTTCTTACCTATCAGGGCTCAAGACCTGTGCAGTTGTGGACGTAGAGGGCACGAGTACTGATATTTCCTCAATCTGTATGGGCGTTCCCGACCTTAGCGATGAAGGAGCCGTTGTAGGAGGCTGGAAGACCCGCGTCCGGGCAATCAGGATGGAGACAACTGCTACGGGAGGGGACAGCCATATATGGACCGTTAATAGGGAGCTCTTCCTCGGGCCCAGGCGAGTCATTCCCCTTGCAGTAGCTGCGGTAAAATACCCGGATTTCTTGAATAACCTCAAAAGGACTCCCATGCATGTCAGAGAAGATCTCGGAGAAAATATTCAGCCAACAAAATTTTTTGTAAGATCCGGTTACCCGAAAGGGGAATTAAGCAGGGCTGAAGCCGAGGTACTGGGGGTCATCGGGGAAGAACTCGTTTCGGTACCTGAAATCAAAGCGCTTATTCGAAAAGACCTGCATCCCCAAACTTTAGATTCTCTTACCAGAAAACGCCTCGTGCAGGCAATCGGCTTCACTCCTACTGATGCTCTGCATGTGCTGGGAGAGTATACAGCCTGGAACTTCGAAGCTTCGCGGATAGGCGCAGAAAAGCTTGCAAGGCTTATGCATATGACCCCAGGAGAATTTTGCACTGCTGTAAAAAAGCAGGTTGCAAGGAATATGGCTCTTCATCTGCTTTCGTATCTCCTGGCAGGCGTTCCATACTCATCCATTGCAAAGATCCTGGACGGAAACTATCCTGCCAAATTCAAGCTAAGCGTTCCGGTTGTGCTGCTCGGAGGGCCTGTTCGGGCGTATAAGGAAGAGTTAAAGGAAAGCATTGATGCAGAAATCCTCGTTCCTCAACACGCCGAGGTAGGAAATGCAATCGGGGCCCTTGTGGGAAAAGGCATCAAAAGAGTTGAAATCCTGATACGGCCAGCAAGCCTCATGTCCCCGGACAAGGACTTCCTGGTCTTTGCCCCGGACAGCAGGCTGAAATTTGATATATATTCAGAAGCCCTTGATACTGCAACCGAACTTGGGAAAAAGCTTGTTGAGGATTACATGCGAGGCTGCGGCCTTAGCGGAAACCAGATCGAAATTTCCGTTGAGAAAAAGACAATTTCACCTGACGGCTGGAATCATCCACCTATGGAAACCAATCTGCTGGTAATGGGAATAGGAATACGTGGATTGCATGTTTGAGGGATAAAACGGGGAAATCCAAAGGGGAGAAAACAAAGAGATAAATAATAAGAAATAAAGAGAAAAAAGCCAAAAATAGAGCGAATGAAGGGAAAAGTTGAAAGTATGAGAATTTTGCTAATTGCCGACATCCACGCAAATTACGAAGCTTTAGAGACTGTTCTGGAAATTCCTCATGATAGAGCCATCTGTCTCGGAGATATTGTTGACTATGGGCCTGATCCGGACAAATGTATTGACCTCCTGCATATGAAAAGAATTCCTGTAATAAGAGGAAACCACGATAACGCAGTTGCTTTCAAGGCAGACTGCCAGTGCGGCTACAAATATAAGCACCTCTCAATTGCGACCAGGGAATACACCTGGGAAATTCTTGATAAATCCGGAATAGAATACCTTCAGAAATTGCCTCTCCTGATAAGAGAAGAAATTGATGGAAAAAGGCTCTATCTGACTCATGCAAGCCCTCGCTCTATCTTCGAATATATAAAGCCCGAAACTCCAGATGACGAAATCCAGAATATGATTAACGAAGCAATGGAGCCTGTAGAAGCAGAATTTCTCGTAGTCGGGCACTCCCATATCCCCATGAATAGGAAACTCGGAAACCTGACAATAATAAATCCGGGTTCAGTCGGACAGCCAAGGGACGGAGATTCCCGGGCAAGCTGTGCCGTTTTTGACACCGAAAACGGAGAAGTAGAGTACCTGCGCCTCGATTACGATATCGATTCGGTCTGCGCAAAAATCAAAGAAAGAATGCCTCATGCAGATGAACTTATAGCTATTCTCAGGCGGGGATATTGATACTAAAATGAGAAGTTAAAAATAATTCAGGGAAATTGAATTCAGGCTTCTTTTATAGCCCTGACTATTTTTTCCACATATTCGGGTTTCACATCCGAAGGCGTTGTTTTTTCAATCCCGAGTTCCGTAACCATCATATATACGTCGGCTTTCAGCCCGGCTTCGTCGAGTTTTTTTGTGGCGCATCGGTCCGAGCAGCCATCCAGTGCAAGAACCTTAAAGCCATCTGATATTGCATCTTCAACTGCATCAACCCCTTTTTGAGCAGCCGCAGCTCTGTATAGATCAGACCTCCGGAAAGCAAGAGTCGAAGCTGCCTGCATCGTAAGTTTTCCTGTGTTAGAGAGGCCAGAGCAGGCAAAAATGAGGGTATTTTTCCTTTTTCCGGGAGTTTTTTCCGTTTCATCTGTCTTGCCGGGTAAAGAATTTGTAGGTCCTATTCCTGCTGATTCCATGGCTGTACAACCTTTAATGAGAAATTGTTTCAAAAATGATTGAAATGAAAACGGCGAGAAAGCTGATATAATTTCCGGTATTATCGCCAGCTAACCAGACTCAGTTAGCCTGCCCTCAACACGCTAAAAATAAGAGAGTAGTAAAATCAATCCAGTTCAAGCTGTGTTATCTCAACGTTAAGATTTGCAATGTCAAGAACGGCAACGGTAGACTTTCCTGACAGCACACCCGAGGCTTCCCCCGGATTTATCACAGGAACCCCTTCAATGATTTTGACGCCTGGATCATGGGTATGGCCCCTAACTACTACGTCAAATTCCCCTGATTTGGCAAGCGCTTTGACCAGTACCTCATTTGTCCCGTGGAGAAGGGCAATATGCAGTCCGTCAATTGTCAGGTCCCCAAAGTTCCCGCAAGAAGTAGCTCCGATTTCTTCAAACCGCTTCGTAAGTGTTACTTTATCGCCGTCATTGTTTCCGAATACAAAGTAAAGTTTTGGTTCCAATTCCTTAAAGGCTCTCGCAGTAAATGGAGAAACGAGATCTCCGGCGTGCAGCACCGCTTTTACTTTTTTTTCATTGAAAAACTCTACCGCTTTCCGGATAGCATTCATGTTATCGTGTGAGTCCGAAAGAATCCCAATCAAGTATTCCCACCTCTTCGATTAGCTTTCTCTATTCAATATATAGTGCGGTTTGCTAAAAAGAATTTGGTAAAACAGATTTTTTAGAGCCTTCTTCAAGAATTAAAATTTTGAATTAGAATTTATAATTAGATTTTTAAAATCGAGGTTTAGAGCAGGAACTTTAGGCTTGACCTTAACCGAAGCTGTTTTTTCACTGTTGCATCGGGAGTGAATCTGGAGCAATAAGAATCCAAAAGCCGAACCTTGAGACACAATCAAGAAAACAGCTACTTTTAAATATGAGTTGCTGGTATTATTGGAATAATCCCTGAAGAATATTCTGGGAATCCCGAGGGAATATATCTGGGTAATTCTGAGTTAATAAACCCGGATAATCTTGGAATCACAAGTTCAAGAAATTCCCTACTGAGTTTAAATAATCAGTTAGATTTCCTGTTGAGTTTAAATCAGTTAATTTCCTGTTGAGTTTAAATAGTGAGTCTAATTAGAGAGTTAAAATCTTGAGTTAATAAAGTTTAACTGGTGAGTAAAAATGAGAGCTATAACCCTCCTGAGTAGCGGGCTTGATTCAGTTGCGGCGCTCGCCATCGCAGCAGAAGATTTTGACATTGAGATGGCTATTACCTTTGATTATGGGCAGAGAGCCAGAGAGAGGGAAATTGAGTACTCACGAAAGGTATGCGAATACTTCGGAATTGAGCACAGGGTTATAAAACTGGATTGGCTTTCGGAAATAACATCCACCTCCCTCGTTAACAGGGATGTTGAAGTCCCGTCCTTATCGTTTGAGGACATTGGTGAAGCGGCCCCTGCAGAAATTACAGACGCTTCGGCAAAAGCTGTCTGGGTCCCTAATAGAAACGGGGTGATGCTCAATATCGCAGGAAGCTTTGCCGAAAGCAGGGAATGTAATTACCTTGTAGTTGGCTTTAACGGTGAAGAGGCAGGCACTTTCCCTGACAATTCCCTTGCCTACGTGCAGGCAATGGACAGGGCTTTTTCCTACTCCACCCAAAACGGGGTGAAGATACTGGCTCCTCTGATTGAACTTGGAAAAACCGAAATCGTTAGAAGAGCTATAAAAGCAAAAGCTCCTCTTGAGTACAGCTGGAGCTGCTATCACGGAGGAGAAGTTCCTTGCGGAGAATGCGAGAGCTGCGTGCGCAGGGCACGTGCCTTTAAAAATGCAGGTGTAAAAGATCCTCTTCTGGAGAGGCTTGGAATCTGAGCCGAAAGGAGACGCTTGGAACCTGGATCGAAAGAATCGGGCAGGATGCCGGCCGATAAAGTACATTAAGAAATAACTAGAGAAAAAGCTTGCAGAAAAACTTGCAGAGAGAATTCTATGAAATGCATTGTTTTACCTGAGAAATTTGATTATGACGGGAGCCAGATTTCCTCTCTCTGGGCCTATAACGGTTTTGGAGTTCAGGAAGATTCGGTTGTAGTTTTCAGAGGTGCCTGTGATGTAAAAATCGAGCATATGATCGACCTTGAAGACCGACGGGCAAACGAGTCAATCTGGTCCGAAGATATGGTAAGCTTCATTATCGAACATTTTGATTCTACAGACCTGAAACTTATCTATGCACGGCAGCGTTTTTTCACAGCTCTTGTAAGAGAATATCTTGCAGATCTCGGTATGCAGACCACACGGGAAGGAGATGACCTTTTCCTGAAAGGAAAGAAACTGACAGTCTCGATTGCCAGTACCTCTGCAGTTTCCCAGAAAATCCATTTTGGTATCAACGTCGATCACGATGTATACGGAAATCTGAAAGATGCAGGGATAGGAGAAGACAAACAGGTTGCAAGCTTTATGCAGGCAGTAGGAGAAGCCTATGTCCGCGAACTTGAGGATATAGAAAAGGACCTGAGAAAGTCCAGACCCCTGGGGGTTGTATAATGGCAACTTCGAATTTTACTTCTGCTCCGATAAGGGAGGTTTTCTGTTCTGTTCAGGGCGAGGGCCCTTATGTTGGAGCAAGGCAAGCTTTTGTCCGCTTTTCTGGCTGCAACCTCAATTGCAATTACTGTGATACAGACTTTGCAAACCCTGGAACCTGTGATTATGAGCAGGTGGAAGGGAGCGGAAGTTTTGAGAAAATCAAAAACCCTGTGAGTGTCGGCCAGCTGGAAGCTATACTGCAGCCCTTCAAAAAACTCCATTCAGTCTCCCTAACAGGAGGGGAGCCTCTTTTGCATGCGGATTTTATAGAGAAATTGAGCCTGGCCTCGCCTCTTTACCTTGAATCCAATATGACCCTGCCTGAGCAGGCCAGAAAGCTGACTGAAAAGGTTACCTATGTGTCCGGAGATTTCAAACTTCCCGAATCACTCCGGGGTATAGGATCTGAAGCCCGGGAAACACATATGGAAAATACAGTAGAGTGCTTCAGGCTTCTTAGAAAAAACAATTTAAGGGATTGCTTTTGCAAGATTGTTGTAGATAGCAACACTGAATTAGAAACTGTAACTCCGTCTGTAGAAGCTATAGCTCCTTATGTCTCTTGCTTAATCCTCCAGCCTGAAACCCCAATTGGACGCGACGTGATGAATTCTCAATCTATACAGGCATCCGTACAGAATATTATGGAACTGCAGAAAAACCTTCTTGAAATTATAGACACACGAGTTATCCCCCAAACTCACAGGATGTGGGGTTGCTTATAACCGGAATTAAAGAGAATAAAGAACGCACCTAGATGTGAAATAAATTCTTGAAAAAATATTTTATTGAAAACGGAGTTTACCAGATGACAAAAATGAGATTGGGAGTTATTGACTATATTGATAGTGCACATTATCTTCCTGGACACGGAAAATGCGGAAGAGTACACGGTCATACGTATAAAATTGAGGTCCTGGTAGAAGGGGAAGTCAAGGAAAACGGAATGATCATCGACTTTTACGACCTGAAGAAGGGAATCAAGGAAACTCTTGAAGAATATGACCATATTCTGTTAAATGAAATCCTCGAATTTCCAAGTTCCGAGCATCTCTGCCAGCACATTCATTCCCGACTCCTGGGAAGATTTGACTTTCCTCTTCAGGTCAGGGTCTGGGAAGGGGAAGGGAAATGGTGTGAAATGGACAATTTCTCTGAATAAAGAATCCTGACAACGTTTGTCCTGATAATGTTTAGAACACTTAGTTATTCTCAATCATTCTCGAAACTTTACCCCGAAAATTCTTTGAGGAATAAATTCACTAAGAAATAAATTCGCTAAGAAATAAATTCACTGAGAATCTGTTATCTTATGCATGGCTTTTATATATTTAAAAAGATTTTAATGTAAGTATTTATCTTGAAACTGCAGGAACTCTTAGGAGGGACATTAAAACTTTCCTGGATTCCAGAAAGATTCAGGAGGGACATTAAAACTTTCCTGGATTCCAGAAAGATTCACAATGTATATCAAGGGGTGTATCGTAAATTGGGTTATATATCCTGAAATTCCCCTGTACTGATGTTCTGTTATACTTTTAAACTCCGAACGGAGGAGAACACATTTGCCAGAAGAAGACAATCCGATAACTGAAATAGACAGCCCCAAATTTGAAGAGGAGCTCCTGAGAAAGATTGCCGAACATCCCTGCTACGACAGGAAAGCCCAGCATAAGTACGGGAGAATTCACCTGGCTGTAGCTCCTTCATGTAATATCCAGTGTAATTTCTGCGTCCGGGAATTTGACTGCGTAAACGAGAGCCGTCCAGGGGTTACGAGTAAGGTCCTCACTTCACAGGAAGCCCTTGAGAAGACAAGGCAGGTTCTGACAGACTATCCATTTATTAAGGTCGTCGGAATTGCAGGCCCTGGTGACCCTCTAGCCAATAAAGAAACCTTTGAGACTTTTGAACTAATCAAAAAAGAGTTTCCTGAACTCACGCTCTGTATGAGTACAAACGGGCTCCTGCTTCCCGAAAAGCTGGAGGACATTCTGCGCGTAGGAGTTTCTACATTAACGGTAACAATAAATGCGATAGATCCCGAAATCCAGGCAAAGATCGTGGATCATGTAGTTTATCACGGAAAGATCTACAGGGGAATCGAAGGCGCAAAAATCCAGATAAAGAACCAGCTTGAGGGCGTCAAAGCGGCAGTCGATGCAGGTGTGGTTGTCAAAGTCAATACCGTGCTAATCCCGGGCATTAATGACAAACATGTAGTTGAGATTGCCAGAAAAGTCAATGAACTCGGGGTCTATATAATGAATATCATGCCCCTTATTAACCAGGGGGCTTTTGCAAACATTGAGCCGCCTACAGCAGAAGAAAGAAAAGCTGCCCAGCAGGCGTGTGAACCTTATGTCTTACAGATGCGCCACTGCAGGCAGTGTAGAGCTGATGCGTATGGACTCCTTGCTCAGGATATGTCGCAGATGAGTGAAGAGCGCAGAAAGCTCATAAAAATCCAGACAAAAGAGGATATCGAAAGAGCAAGAAAAATCCTTACGGAAAACGGGAAGCAGAAAGCTTGACAAGAGCAGGAACTCCAGGTCTAAGAATTACCTCACCGGTAGCCTCAGTAATTTTTAGATATTGAATTAAAAAACTTTCAAATTATAATTCCAATAGGAGTTCTGGATCAGAAACCTGGAAAAACAATTCTGGATCAAAAAACTGAACGGGCGGAGTAAGAACAC
>DATMYS010000272.1:0-12355 GCA_035560835.1 Methanosarcina sp. | reverse complement strand
CCTTAATAATTTTCCTGAGCTGCCTGCTCTTCTGAAGATTTCAAGCAGTTGTGACAACGCTTATCAATATTTCATAAAAAGATATAATTCCTCAACATAAAACAGCTAAATATCAGGAGAGCACCAGATAATCACATAAAGGGAGCACCGTGTAATCACGCTTTAGTTATATACTCATACCTGACATTTGCCCTTGTAATCTTTGGTACCTGCCCCCACATGCCAATGTACTCTCCCTGGATTACAAGTGCCCCTTTTATTCCTGGAATTCCCTTTACAGCTTTGAAAGAAGCCTCCACAGATTCCTTTCCTATGCCTACCTCATTTCCAAGGGCCGTTGCAGCCGCATCCGCAAGAGATACATCATCCGAGAATATTGCAGCCGCATCTGCCATCCCAAAGCTTATTGAAGGGCCAACTGTCCCTGCCGAAGTACATACGCCTGTAATCGAGTCTCTGGGTTCGAACACCAGCCCCAGATTTTTAATAGGGGACTGTCCTGCATAGATTCCAACCACAACAGGCCTGTCATTGATTAGTGCAATATCCCCGCCGTTGTCGACAATAGCATATTTTGCTCCTGCTTCAACCATTGCTTCAACTGCAAGAGCAGAAATTGTGCCTGCAACCGCACTCATTGGCCCTATGCCCATAGTGTTTGCGGCTTTTACCATCCTCCTTACAACCTCAGGGGCATTTCCCGGGCATTCGTAAGGTTCGAGAGTAAGCTGAAAATAAGGATCGGAAAGAATGTAAGTCTCAAGGGCCGCCCTGTGGATGCGGATCGCTTCTTTTGCGGCTTCAATGTGGGACTGTTTGTCGGCTGCAATGGTAACTATGGTTTCCTTGAGCTGGAAATGCTCTTTAATTGGAGTACCGGCAGGTTCTTTATCAGTTTCTTTATCAGTTTCTTTTACGGGATCTGGCATATTGATTCAGATAGGATTTATTGCTTAAAAAAGAGGTGCTCGCATAGTTCCATCACCCGAGTTTCGTCACCCGAATTCCGTCTCGGGAGGACGGAGACCTTTTCGCGTCGCTCAAGAGGGCTAAACTATGGGTAAGAAAGGCTATTTTCTCAACGCGCTCAGGAGGCTGATTTCCTCAAGTTTCGTTTTGGGTCATGTAGCGCAAACCTTTCGAAAAAATGCTTGATCAAAAATCCCGAGGGGCGGCGTGATCAACCGGCTCAACGGTTGCGTTCAAAAGGGCTGAGTTATAATGAAGATACTGAGCTGAACCAACAGGGCAATTCACGGGTAAGTAATAGTAATCTCTGCTCAAGTGACCTGATTTATCAAATGTTGTTGTGCTGTGCGAGTGAGATAATGAGAAGCCATGAAATTTAAAAAAGGAGCCTTCTTAAACCAGACCCCTGCGTCTTTCACTCCTATATTCATCAAAAAGGCTCTGCAGTTCGTCCTGTTTGGCTCTATGGCGTTTTGCGTCGGCTTCTTTTTCCCAGTCTGCGATTGTGGCTTTGAGGGTTTCGGGTTCGGTCATTGCGAAGTCTTCAGCCCTTTTGAGTGGGATTCCCTTAAGACCGACACATCTTCTGTTTTATACAAACTTTTTAAAATATACATTTTTCCTATAACGTGAGAAAGTTTTTCTAGTCTGAAATCCATAAGCCTTGTCGAAATTCCAATAAAAACGGAGAGATATAGGCGTAGTAGTAGATAGAGGAGGAAGAACGAAATGCCATTTGTTGAGATCAAATTTATTGAAGGGGAAATACCCGAGGAAGATATCGAAAAACTTATAGAAAGTGTGACAGATATTTTAGTGTCGCTCATAGGGGAAAATATCCGTGGCGTCACACATGTTGCGGTTCAAGAAATAAAAAGCGGGTACTGGGGAGCAGGTGGAAAGGCTGTTGGATTGGATGACATAAAGGCTCTCCTAGCGGGTTCTACTGAGAAGACAGAGTAAATTCAAAAAGGATTTTAGAGGGGCTTTAAATAAGGCCCCTTCTTCTTTCACTTCTGTATTCTTCAAATAGGCTCTGCAATTCGTCTTCTTTGGCTTTATGGTGCTTTTTCTCAGCTTCTTTTTCCCATGACTCGATTGAGGTTTTGAGAATGTCTGGTTCGGCCATTGCAAAGTCTTCAGCTCTTTCGAGCGAGATATCCTTTAAGACCGGCACATCGCCTTTGAAGAAGGTTTCCTCGGCTGCGTGCGAAATATCCTCAGGGATGAGTACGGCCCGGATTCCGGCTTCTACAAGGATCTGAGCGGTTGCAGTTCCGCCTCCGCTTGGGTTTTCAAGGAAAACTACATCGCCTGTCTTAAGCCCGTATTTTTCCTTTGTTTCGGCAATGGATTCTTTCGTAAAAGCGGCAATAACTTTGACAGCCGTACCTTCACCGCGGATCTCCATTTTCTGAATTTTGCGTAGTTTGTTGCTTCTGCGCCGTAACTCCTTTACGGTTTTGTTTTTATGGCTTACCTCTTTTTTCAGGCTTTCAATAGTTTCGTCCCTGATCTTGATTTCTTTTGATTTTCGGATTTCGCTGTAAGCTTCCTTTTTGAAGTTGTTCAGCCTTGACTCAAGCTTTGAGATTTTCCGGTCTTTTGCAAGTAGTTCTTTCTTTAATTCCTCGAGATATTCCTGAAGGTTCTGAATCTGCTCGCTCTGCCGCTGGACAGTCTCTCTTATTTTCAAAATGGATTCATCAACTGGCCTGTTTTCCGGCTTTTCGGCATGCTCTTTTAACCTTGGTTTTTCAGGCTCACCTGACGACTGAACTTTCTCAATTGCTGCTTCTATCGAAGCTCCACGGATTACATGAGACTTTATCAGCTCAAGATCCGCATTCTGGGGAGCTTTCTTTTCAATCCGGGTAAAGATATTCTTGTAACTCCTGTAGGTGAGAAGAGCCGCAGTCAGTGCATCCCTTTCGTGGTCATTCGAGTAACCAAAAGTCTTTCCAAGTGATATTTTTTCCTCGGCAGAAACCTCGATTCCAGGACTTGCAGGTACAGCATTGAAGCTTCTTCGGATTTTCTCAACCGAGCCCGGCATTGGAGTTACATCGCTGGCGATAACCGCGGGTTTTCCGTATTCGGCAATGAGTTTGACAACTTCGTCAGGAGCCATTCCCCTGGAGCTTTTCAAGTAAAGAAGCTCTCCGTCAAGAGAGAGAATTGCTATTCCCACGGTTGTTCCAGGATCAATTCCCACGATTGTAAACTTACGTCTAGGGTTCTTCGGTTTAAGGGGAACATATCGGATTTTATCTCGTTCAACACTTCTTACGCTTACCTGAGCATCGTTACTTGCCATTGGATGTATCGGTATCTCTCCACGTTTTGCATAGACAGTGAATTCAGACCTGACATAGCCTCCGAAACCTTTTACGTTTACGGCTTCGAACCTGATGCCTTTTTCCCGAGAAAGATCTTTCAGGGCACTCTCAATTTCCCTGCTTCTTTGAAGCACAGCTCCATGTACCTTCCTTCGATAACGGTTCTGGCTCCAGCCCCCTCTTCCCAGGGAACGGGCTCTACTGACTTTGATCTTTGTAATATCTTCAAAAAGGGAAACTTCATGCCCGACCCCCATATCTGCAAGGCGGGCACATGCTTCAGCTTCATCATTCGGGTTTTCGGGGTCAAAAGAGAACCCATGTTTCCTTGCAAGCCTTACAAGCGGTTCAGGATGCAGCCCACCTGTGACCTGAACGAGTTTAACACCCTCAGGCAGCTTTTCCATAAGAGATAGGAGCTCGCTTCGATCGGCCGCAAGCTCGAAAATATTATCAACAGCTATTATCTCCGGCCTTTCCCTCTGAATCATATTAAAAATTTTCTGACGACGGAGCATACTTTGATGGGAAACTTCCCCACCCTTAAGGATAGCAAGTGCATACCTGGGAAGTTCCCTTGCCCTGGGAGAGCCCCGAGCAATATCAATTCCATAGATAATCTTTTTTTGCATGAGCATCTATATTTTATTTTTTATGGAATATATATTTAACGTCATTCGTTTTTATTATTTAAAACTATTTATTTGTGAGGTTTCTAGAATTATTTATCATGCATTTCAGAAAGATAGGCATAGCCCTGATGGACCTTCCAACTGGTGCCCGAGTAAAACAGGTTTGAAGAACCCACGATTTTAATTGTTATTGCACAATGTAATCTGTTTAAAACTTCAATTTACTGTCGCAGTACACTTTGCTGCTTGAACTTCTTTTCAGGGCATTTCCGACTTGTTAATTCATTTTTAACTATTTTGATCTTGTATACAGTAAAACAGTCTCCTGATAATACTAGTTCTGTTGATAACAATCGTCTTTATATGATATTTGCTTGCCTAAAATGTTACCGAGTATGGAATTTACAGGTTTAGTTACGGAAATAGTAGCAGAAGAATTTAACTATCTGAAAGTATCAGTTTTTATAAACTCTCATGTACTTGATCCTGGCACATGATTGCACAATTTTGGAAATGCTGTCAAAAGTATCATATACAAGGACTATAAATATAACAGTTGGTAAGTATTGAAAGTACTTTACATATCTCTCGGGGTTTATTTTAAGAATCTTTTTCTTGATACGTGCAGATTCTCGAGAATAAACTGAAAATTGTAGCACGATATGCGTGAAAAATACGACAGTATAGAAAATAGTTTGAGGTGTAACAGATGTTAAAGAATCGGCTTATAATAGCAGGTTTAATTATGTGTTTAATCCTGGCAGCGGTTCCAGCGGTCTTGAGTGCTGCATCTGCTCAAGATCAGGAAGTAGCTGTGGGCTCAAGCAGTCAGCCGTCAACAGCTCCAACCGCAATAAAATCGGTATCCACAGCAGGTGTGGTCAATGGCGTAGCAACAGCATACTGGCTTGAACTGAAGGCCTATCCTTCCTCCAATAAAAAAGCTCTTTGGCTCAATGTAGATAATGACTGGAGGTATCTGTCCAACCCAGCCAGTAATATTGAAACCTCTGTACAAAATGCATTTGCTAATCCTGACCTCTTCCAGGTTAAGGTCTGGTACTCTGGGCAGAAAATTGTCGGATTAGTAGTAATGACTAAATAATCGTAAGCAATGATAAATTTTTAAGTTGGATTAAAAACAGAAATGTAAAATCCGTTCGCAGATTATGGCCTTTAATTTTAGGGCTTAAGCAGTTGCCTGGAAAGCAGGCAACTTTTAATTTTTACAGTTTTAGTACAAAGAACTCTTGGATTTTTATAACGATTTTTATAAATAGAATAACAGAATTTCTTGCAATTTACTTTCGGCAGATAATTTGTTTTCTTAATATTTTTCCGGATTGCATTTTTGCTGGAGATACATTCTGATTAGTTTGAAGTCCTTTATACTTGAATAATATCTCAAACAAAAAGACCTAAATTAATACATATTTTTCGGCCATATTCAGCACCTCAAGGAAGTAACGGTTTTTTTTATTTAAAGGAATTTCCCTTAAATTCCCTTAAAATAATGACCTGTAGTATACTCAACCCCTCTTGCAGGTTTCAGCCTGGTCTCTTTTCCCGAAAGGGCTTCTTTGTATGCCCTTATGATCTCTTTTATCTCGGCCTGGGTATTGAATGAAAGATCAAGCCGAAGCACATCCACACCATAATCTTTCAGGTTTTTGACATATTTGAGCATATCAAGCATTTTTGAGTTATAAATCAGGGTCCTCGTTTCCAGGCGCTCTACCGGAAATTCGGAGCCTTCCTGGTCAACAAGAAGCACCTCACTGTCCTTTCCTACGACTCTTCTGTCAATAAGGGGCTTTAAAAGGTCATTTTCCGTAATGAGCATAAGTTCTCTGCCGTAAACGAAAACTTCGGTCTGTTCTGAACCCTTACAGGTTTGAAGCGCCTCACATATGTTCTTTATCTCGCTCAGGTTCAGTTCGCTTGAAAGGGTTGCTCTGTACGCTCCTGCCTGGTAGAGAGTACTGGCCGTAAATGCGTTGAAAATATTGAACTCTTTTCCTGCAGTAAAAGGTACCGAAAGCTCTTTTGCAAGTTGTACGGCCCCGAAATCGGAACAGGCTATCCCGAAGCCTGCGGCTTTTACTTTTTCCAACAGGGGTTTGAGTTTATCCAGTTCATGATCGTGATTTATAAGGGGAACCCGGAAAACAATTTCGGCCCTTTCGGCTTTCAAATCTTCAAGCTTTTCAGCATTCTCGGGCGCTGCCAGCTCTTCAAACCTTGAAACCGGAATATAGATTATATCTGCGCCGGCAAATGCAGCCTCAAAGAGAGAGGAACTTTCGTTTACTTCAACGCTAAGAAGGAGCTGCTTTGAAGCTGAGTTTCTGCCCCTGGTCTCAATGGGGGTCTCACTGACGGCTGGAGCACGCTCAATTTCACCACTTGCTTCACTGCAGCTTTCAGAATTGCACAGGTAATTGAAATCTGCAAGATCCGGGTGCTTTTGCTCTTTCCTATCCCAACTGAGAATTTTTTCCAGCAGGAGGTCTGCAGCCTTTCTCCTTGCGTTCTTCAGCACGCCAACCGGGATGAAAATATTTTCATCCATTTCGATCTCGACAGATGCAGCCTCAAAAGAAGTGTCTCCAAGGCTTTCCATTGCTTTTCTTATCTGCCCGACCGTGGTTGGGGCTTTCTCGGCTTCCTGGATGACGTAATCATCCGTGAATTCCACAAAGGGAACCTTCTCTGTGGTCTCCCCGGGCTCTCTGGGTTTTTCACTCTCTTCTCCAATTATAACCGTAAACAGCTCTCCTTTCCTGGCTCTTGCTTTCAGGCTTACAGGAAGCATTTTCAGTTTTGTTTTTTGAAGGGTATCGAGGAGCTGTGTGTCTGTTGTGAGATAGAGCTCGTCGCCTCTCTGGACTGCTCTTCCGGTCTTGGAGCTAATTTCAAGCCCTACTTTTTCACCTTTTTTTGCACATTTTATATGCTCGTCTGAGATCGTGATTATGCCTGTAACTGCTGAGCCAAGCATTCTCTCCCGCGTGAAAATACTTATACCGTCTTTTACCTGGATGTCTTCATTCAGCCGAACTGTAAGTTTCGTATTCCCTTTTGAGCGGGAAATATCAAGGACTTTTCCAAGGAATGCCCCATAGTTTGAACTGTATTTGGGATGGGATACACCTTTTTCTCCGAGTATGAAGCCTCTTGTAAAACCCCTGTAAAAGAGTTTTGCAAGCTCGGTTTCCCTTGCTTCAAGTTCCTCTTTTGTCGGATTCTCTCCTGGACCGCATATTCCTTCGACTGTAGCTTTATAGGCAGCGGCACTCGCAGTAATGTACTCGGGCTTTTTCATCCGCCCTTCAATTTTAAGGCTTACAACACCGGTTTTTATGATTTCCTCAAGCCCTGTGAGTGTGGAGAGTTCGGCACAGCTTATGGGATAACTGCCTCCGATGTGCCTTTCGTCAACTTCCCTGCCGTTTACCACGAACCTGTACCGGCGTCGGCAGGGTTGGGCGCAGGCTCCCCTGTTTGCACTCCTGCCATGAAGGAAACTGCTGAAAAGACATTTGCCCGAATAGGAGTAGCAAAGGGCTCCATGAACGAAAACCTCAATTTCTGCGTTTGAGTGGTCCACGATGTCCTTTACTTCAACCGCAGTAAGTTCCCTTGAGACTATAACTCTTTTTGCTCCCAGCCCTGATACAAAATCGACTCCTCCTTTATTATGGATAGTCATCTGGGTGCTTGCATGAAGCTCAAGGTCTGGATAGATTTCCTTTAAAAGCTTAAGAAGCCCCAGATCCTGAAAAATAACCGCATCGATTCCGGCTGCATATGCACAATCTACGATCTCAAGCGCGTGCTGCAGCTCTTTTTGTTTGATCGGGATATTGAGGGCCAGGTAAACAAGAACCCCATGCGAGTGGGCCAGTTTCACGGCTGCATCAAGGTTATCAAGAGTGAAATTCTTTGCACCCTGACGGGCATTGAATTCGCCAACCCCGAGATAGACCGCATCAGCTCCTCCTCGAATTGCAGCAAGCAGGGCTTCTTCGTCGCCTACGGGAGCCAGGACTTCAGGAAGAGTACAGGTATAATTTTTAGTAGACATTTTTGATCAGTTTGTTCTTTCCGGCTAGAAGGTTTTGTAATTATGAAGAGAGAGCATGCAAAAGATTACATGAAAAGCTTAGCAGTATGCAGGTAAATGAGTAAAGGTGAGTAAAGGCAACAGGTTCAGTTTAAAACGTAAAGGTGCTTCTTGCATAAAAAATGGATGGGTAAGCCCTTGATCTTTTATTTCAATCGAATACCCCGCTAGCTTGCTGCGGGGATGGAAAACTTCCCCGGTAACCGTTGATGAGAATATTATTTCTCAATTCCATTTTCGGTTATTAACTTCTGCTCAAACCAAATTGTTTAGGGTTATTATTTCTTTTAACGGAATTTGGAGCGGTGGCGCGAATATATTCCGTGCAAGCAACGGGGTTCGCCAGCGCAACTTTGATTGTAGATACTGATCTTTTATTGTAGACACTGATCTTTTATTGTAGAGAAAATTTATTGTAAACTTGAAAACTTTAAATTTGCTATTGTTGCAATATTATTCATTTTGGATCGGTAGCGTTCATTTCAGGTCTATTTCAGCTTATTTGCAAATTTAATAGCTCGTGAGCAAATCTAAAGTTTTTCCAGAGTTTTTAGCTAAAGCTGAACCAATTTATTCACGCTTTTAGCTTTAGACCAATTAATAAGTGTTTTTGCCTAAAATGAGGCGGGTTTATCTACTTAAATGCTTATTAGACCCCAAGTTAAATAACCTGTTAAAATAAAAAAGAGTGCAAATCTATATATGTACATGAATATTTTATATTACATAAAATTAGCTGTATAATCAGATCTATCTGAATCTGGTTTTACTTGCTTTGTTGCATGATTGCACAGGATTCTTGGTTCGTTTGAATCCTCTTTTACTCTTTAGTAAATCGGATGAAGTTTCGTAAAACGAATGAGTGCTGCAGTAATGCGCACAAATTAACCCACAGATTATATGCAGTTACCAGTTCGGCATAGACAGACTAATTAATTCTGTAACAAGGCAACAATACTTGAATCTGCGTATTTTCAGAAGCTTCATCCAGGATGAATTATGACCTCATTTAAACTATTTGAGAGGACCGAATCTTACTGCTTCGATCCTTCCAGAATAGGTAAAATTTTAAGAAAATACCAATCTTTACAGAAACACAATACAACCTACCCCTCTTTGAACAGGTTCTTCTACCTGGCAACAGCAAAAATAGTCCCGGAGTTTCAAAACCAGGCCTCTGAAAAGATGGCTTTACAGCATAAGGAAGGCCTGGAATGGTAAGTGACGAAGAAATGAGATCCGGGAATATAGTGAATCTATTCTTGAAATTTGCATTCCCGACCGTCGTGGGAGTTGTCATTGCCGGAATACAGGGAATAATTGACGGTTTCTTTCTCGGAAATGCCATCGGAAGCCAGGGGCTTGCAGCAGTCACCCTTGCCTATCCTGCTTACATGGTTATAATTGCCATAGGAGTAATTATCGGGATTGGTGCATCAAGTCTTACGGCCCTGCAACTTGGAGAGGGAAATTTCAGGGGAGCTCTGGATATAATACACAATGCTTTTTCCCTGTGTCTTCTTGCAGGAGCAGTTTCTACTGTAGTCGGACTGGTTTTTTGTGAAACCTCAATCAGCATCCTTGGAGCCAGCGGGCCTGCTCTTACTTTTGCCCGCGAATACCTGATAATCATTTTCGCTGGCTCAATCTTTATGATCCTTTCGATTGCTCTTGAACCGCTGGTCAGGAACGACGGAAAACCCAGGCTCTGTATGATTATCATGACTGCAGGGGTAATTGTAAATTTCGTGCTTGATTACCTTTTCGTCATGCGTATGGGAATGGGAATGGCGGGTGCTGCCGTTGCCACAATAATTTCCTTTGCTCTTCCGGCAGTGCTGTTCATGTGTTATCTTTTTGGCAGCGAGGCAAAATTGAGACTCCGGCTTAAAGCCATAAAATTCAAACTCGAAACCCAGCTTCAGATCCTCAGAGCCGGCCTTCCGTCTTTCGTGATGCAGTTTTCACTGGCTATCGTACTCTTTGCTCACAATTACATGCTGCTCAGGTACGGTTCCGAGCTTGCGGTTTCAGCTTACGGAATTATAGGATATGTTTTTTCAATTTTCTCGATGCTTTTCGAAGGAATAGCCCTGGGAGTGCAGCCGATTATAGGTTTCAATTACGGAGCTGGATATTACGAAAGAGTTTCGAAAACCCTGAAACTGACAATTCTTTCATGTATCTTTACAGGGGCTTTCGGATTTGCGCTAATCTATCTCTTTCCGGAAAAACTGGTGCAGATCTTCAGCCAGGGAGACTCCGAACTTCTGGAAATTACCCTTCGAGGAATGAAGATTTTTATATTCTCTTTGCTCGTTGAAGGTACCGTGCTCCTCACTGCGATTTATTTTCAGTCAATAAACCGAGTCAGAGCAGCACTCTTTATCTACCTTGGAAAGATTTTTGTTGTTCTATTTCCTCTGCTCTTTACCCTGCCGATCTTCTTCGGCCTGGATGGAGTGTGGGCTGCATCTCCGGCTACAGAGTATATCATGATGCTGGTAGTTCTGGGAATGCTTTCGAAAGAATTCAAGCTCCTCAGGCATGATGAAAAGGCAAAATCCAGACAATTAACTGGTACAAAAAAAGCATTGCCTGTAGTTAGAAACAGTGGAAAAGCTGACGTTGAGGAAAATCCCATATTTGTTACTTTCAAACCTGCCGAAAAAAGAGAGATTTCGTGAGAGACTCTTACCTGAAATCCAGCTTTTATGGATTTCGAAGTAAATTTAATAGGTGCTATCTTAAAATTGGAGATTTAACCAAAGAGATTCATTTTTAACCTTATTTACCACCTATTTTATTCTCCCTTTCTTTTCCTTTGATTTATGAATTTTCTTCTTATCTGGCTTGAGGGATAAAAATATCTTTCAGCCTTGTCATTAACACATAAAATGAAAAAGGATGGTATTCGAAGTTGCCTTATGGTAACTCTTTGCCAGGTGGCAGAGGAGATTCGTTAATATGGAAAAAACAAAAATCATGGAAAAAATTTTCAAAGTTTTTCTTATCTTTGTACCGCTGAGTCTGTTCTCAGAATACACACACTCTTCGCCCATAGCAATTTTTGTTTTAGCTTCGCTTGCGATCATACCACTTGCGAAATTTATCGGTGAAGCGACAGAAGAAATTTCAGTACATACTGGCCCAGCGCTGGGTGGGTTATTAAATGCTACTTTCGGGAACGCAACAGAATTAATAATAAGTTTTTTTTCCCTGCAAGCCGGACTTACTGAAATGGTAAAGGCATCAATTACAGGCTCCATCATTGGAAACCTGCTTTTGATTCTGGGAATGGCTTTTTTCTTTGGAGGTCTTGGAAAAAATGAGCAGGAATTCAATACGACAGCCGCAAAGACAAGTGCCTCCACTCTCTTTCTTGCAACTGCAGCTATTGCCATGCCGGCCGTATTCGTTCTAACTTCAGAAAACCCTTCAGCCGCGACAGTAGAGACCTTGAGTATTGCAGTTTCGGTCATTATGGCCGTGTCATATATTGCGAGTCTGCTTTTCTCGCTTCACACCCACAAGCACTTATATACTGTTGATACAGCAGAATGTGTCGCCAGGTGGAGCATCAAAAAATCTATTGCGATTCTTTTTGCATCAACAGTTACGGTTGCTGTTATGAGTGAAATCCTGGTAGGTTCCATAGAACCGCTGGCTGAAAGCCTCGGCTGGACGGAAATGTTCATAGGTATGATTTTTATAGCAATCATCGGAAACGCTGCGGAACACGTCTCTGCTATCACAATCGCAATTAAGGACCGGATGGATCTGTCAATCCAGATCGCAATTGGCTCGACAACTCAAATCGCTATGTTTGTCGTACCGGTCCTGGTATTCACGAGTTATTTCTTCGAGAACCCTATGAATTTGATTTTCACAACCTTCGAACTCGCAGCTATAGTCTCTGCCGTTTTAATGGTCAAATCCATAATCGAAGACGGCAAAAGCAACTGGTTTGAAGGATTACAGCTTCTGGGGACATATGGAATAATGGCTGTTGTTTCTTTCCTTCATCCATAAGCGTCAATAAGTAAGCGACAATAAGTAAGCAATAAAAAGTGAGCAATAAAAAGTAAGCATAAAAAGTAAGCAATAAAAAGAAGAGTGCAACAGCCAGGAAATACTGGGAGCTTGCAGGATATCTGTATTTTTTGTTATTCTTGCAAGCGACAGGTAATGTAAAAATCGATTCTTTTAATTATTTAGGGTCCTTCCAAATCAATGTCAAAACTAAGGATATAAAATGCTTATTTTGGGCAATAGATATGCATTTAGAA
>DATMYS010000271.1:0-7765 GCA_035560835.1 Methanosarcina sp. | reverse complement strand
GTATATGTAGTGAACTATGCGAACAACACTGTCTCTGTAATTGATACAGCTACAAACAAAGTCAATGCTACGGTGCCTGTAGGAAGATATCCTGTTGCTGTGGGGATTGGTCCGGTAATAAAATCCAGTTCTACTATTGGATCAAACGGTACTTCTTTCTTAAATCCTGTAAATCAAACCGATAACCAGACAAATGATACCGGGATGACAGCAAATGCAGGAGCAGCAGGTAAGCAGGAAAAAGAATCTGTCCCTACTCAAGCATCAAAAGATGCTCCTTTTCTAAATCCTATTTGGGTACTTGTAGCAGTACTAGGGGCAGTTGCATTTGTAAGAAAGGTGAAGTAACAATGTGATTATGTTGACACATCTTGTTATTTAACCCAGCAATCATAAGCAAGGGAATTTTACTCTTCTCCCTTGCTTCTCAATCAGTCTTGAGTCTCATTTTGTAAAAAATATTTTTACACTCTAAAATCAGGACAATTTGCTATACTGTGTCCCTAATATCTTTAAAACATGCTTTACTACCCATTTTCCTTCGTCTGTGTCTTCTGGCATGCGTTTTTACTTTTTTCAAATATACGGGTTACTTTCCATAATTGATTAGTCTTCTATAGTCCGGATTTTAGTTCATTGCTTGAACTTGATCATTACCAGGAGAACAACCTGCTGAGAGTTAATCCCAAAGGATCACAATGGGAACTTTTCAACTTAATCTTCAACAAGTTCGATGGCATCTTCCGGGCAGGCTTCGACACACTGGTTGCATTCTATACAGTTTTCCGGGCGAGCTACTACTGCCCTTTTAACCCGATCTATTTCTTCGATATCAAAAACTTCTGCAGGGCAAACCTCGTAACAGGCAAGAGCCCCGGTACACTTTTTATAGTCAATTACTGGATGCATTTTTCCCTCCGTTTCACTCTTTTTTTCAGATTAAAAAACTCAATCCGCAGTGTTAATAGTAGTATCGAAATGGTTTTATTACTCCGGTTTTTTTATTGAATCTCAACGTTCACAGTCTCTGAGCTCTCCCGGTAAGGCACTATGACAAACAGTTTTCCATCACAATATCTGGCGACCGCTTTTTGAGGGACGACCCCACAGCAGAACGCGTAAGTCCCAGCGTATTCAACCCCGGTCTCTTCTCTTTTTGCTCTTATGAAAAAGCCTTCCTCAACCATCTTTAGTTCAATATTCTCTTTCTTTACTCCCGGCAGATCGATCTGGATTTCCAGGTTTCCCTTGTCATCAGAACAAGAAAATACATCAGGAGACATTTTCACCATAGCCATATTATCCCTCCCAAAGAATTTTTCCCCGGCTACATAAAATTATTTATTTCGGCTGTATATCCGGGAATTTGGAGTAAGGCGTTAAGGCATCTGCATTCAGGATTTCATTTTGGAACTTAGATGCTTAGACATCAGATATTTGAATATTAGATGTTTGGCACAAGATTTGAATCTTAGATGCTAACGAGACTATATATCAAAATCTTAGATTTACAACATTAGATATTGATTTTTATTCAAACTCCTGTTCCTAACCGCCACACAAACTCCAATAATAGAGTAAAAATCTCGATATTTATAATTTGTGAATCGATCTGTTGGTTCACAGAACGTGCCAGACCGCGTTATTCTTACTTTTGAAAGTAATATAACGAGCGACGAGCTTTATCCGGGACTATTGAAGTAGGGGCATCCAAACTGGTAATTTTTGGGATAGCAAGTTTTTGTTATTCTTTTTGCAGGGGTCTGGCTGCCTTCTGGGATGTTCAGCTCCAAAGCTCACGATTTTTTTCAATTAAAGCACGCTGGGTCTATTTCTTTAAGGAGGTGTAAATCAGGGACGCAGAATGATAGAGCTTTAAGATCATCTTCCTTCGTGTTCCACAGTGACCTCTCCATTCGAGTTTTCTTCCGGGGCATCTCAACTGTGTTACCCAGAAGGATTATAATTTTCGGGTTAAGCAGAACTATCTGGAAAAGCAGGAAGGATTTACAGTACTCAATCTCATTTATCCTGGGATTTCGGTTTTCAGGCGAGTTGAATTCAGCACATATTATTGAGTATTTATTACAACAACTTAATAAATTATTGAGTTTTAATCTAAATAAGTGCTTATTAAAATTTTTTATAGAAACGTATTTATTCTCAGGCTTTAGATTCTTTTAAAAATTACTCGTATCCATTATTTTTCGCCCTTAACGATATTTATTAAAATAGAAAGTCTTAAATTTAATTTAATTATATAATTATTTTGAATTTAAAACATCTTTTTTTGTGAGTGGGTCAACAATTAGTAACGATAAGGCATAGTGCAACTAAAGAGATGGAGCCATGTGGGAAAATGACAGGGAGAGGAGAACACTTTACTGAGAAAAACCCCAATCCTATACTTAGTGCTGAGAAAAATGGCACTGTTCTTTATTCAAATGAGGCAGCTAAGCCTTTATTAACTGAATGGGGTGTGGAAATCGGAGAAAAACTGCCTTCAAGTATTGGAGAGCTTGTGCAGAGGGTAATTTCTACAAATAACCCGGAAAAAATGGAAGTTAAAGTGGAAAAAAAGGTATACTTGGTTGTATTTCATCCCTTACCCAAACAAGAATGTGTTAATATCTCTGGATTCGATATAAGTGACCAGATAAAGCTTGAAGGAGAACTTCATGAAAGCGAAGTTCTGGAGATACCAAACCTGGAACTTCCAAAGATCATTGATGCCCATACGATCCAGTCTCTCATGGATGATTTTTATAGGCTTGCTCACATTCCCATGGGCCTGATTGATCTCAAAGGCAATATTCTTGCAAGTGTTGCATGGCAGGATATCTGCACAAAATTTCACAGAATTCACCCCGAAACCTGTAAGAACTGCATAGAAAGTGACATAAAGCTATCCGTGGGCGTTCCTCCTGGAGAATTCAAGCTTTACAGGTGCAAGAACAACATGTGGGACGTAGTGACTCCAATCACGGTAGGCGGTAAGCACATAGCCAATATCTACTCAGGCCAATTCTTTTTTGAAGACGAGCCTCTGGATTATGAGCTTTTCAGGTCCCAGGCCAGAAAATATGGTTTCAACGAGGAGGAATATATAGCAGCGCTTGAAAAAGTTCCACGGTTAAGTAGGGAAGCTGTGAACGAAAAAATGTCCTTCTTCATGAAACTTGCCAACATACTTTCACAGCTAAGCTACAGTAACTGCAAGCTTGCCAAGTCGCTGGCAGAACGCGATAACCTGGTGGATAAGCTAGAGAAAAACAAGGAGGATCTTAATCGTGCTCAAGCAATGGGAAATATTGGAAGCTGGCGTCTGGATGTAAGTAAAAACGAATTAACGTGGTCTGATGAAAATCATCGTATCTTTGGAATCCCAAAAGGTACCCCTTTAACCTATGAAACTTTCCTTTCAATTGTTTATCCAGATGACAGGGAATATGTTGATAGAAAATGGAAGATGGGACTAAAGGGCGAAGCATACGATATCAAACATCGCATTGTTGTAGATGATAAGATCAAGTGGGTACGTGAAAAAGCATATCTTGAATTTGACAAAGACAAGATGGTGATCGGTGGTTTTGGTACAACCCAAGATATAACCGAGCGCAGGCAGGCGGAGCACCAACTCAGCAACGAGCTGGCGCGAGCGACCGGCTTATATGAGCTCTATACCCGATCATCGAACCTATCAGACCGCGAACTCTATGATTTCGCACTCAATCAAGCCGTCAAGATAACCGATAGCACGATCGGCTTCTTCCACATCGCTTCCGAAGACGAGAAAGAGATCATCCTGACCGCCTGGAACCCGGAAGCATTGAGATCATGCACGGCAGGGAACGAAGGACACTATCCTATTGAAAAGGCAGGTAACTGGGTCGATTGCGTCCGGCTAAAGCGGTCGGTAGTCTACAACGACTTTCCTTCCTCACCGAACCAAAAAGGGCTGCCGGCCGGACACGCTACAGTGAAGCGATTCATGAGCGTGCCGATCACCGAGAACGGCAAGGTGAGGATCATCTTCGGTGTGGGCAACAAGGTAGATGACTACGATGACCGCGATGTCATGCAGCTCCAATTGGTGGCTAATGAGCTTCACAAGATTATGAAGCTGCGTCGCATCGAGAAAGAGGTCCGGGAGAGCGAGGAGAAGTATCGTATCATAGCAGATAACACCTATGATTGGGAGTTTTGGCTAGATTCTGATGGTCGTTTTCTGTACTCATCACCTTCCTGCGAGCGGGTCACCGGATACGCGGCTGGGGAGTTTATTAACAACCCTAATCTGCTCCAAGAAATAATACATTCGGACGATTGGCAAGCATTTCTCCAGCATCAGCATGATAAGTCACTGAGTAGTCATAGTGATATCGAGTTTCGGATTATAACAAAAGATGGTGAAATAAAATGGATTCACCACCTGTGTCAGCCCATCTATGACAGTAAGGGATGCTACGCTGGAAACCGAGGCAGCAATCGCGACATCACCGAGCGCAAGCAAGAAGAGCACCGGATTCGCAGATACAACCATATTCTTGAGGGAATCAACTGGATCTTCAGCAATGTGGTGCAGGTAAAAACAGAAGAAGAACTGGGGGAAGCATGTCTATCTGTAGCCCTGGGAGTAACTGGCAGCGAGTTTGGTTACATTATTGAAATGTGCGCTGACGGGCTACTGCGCGATGTTGCAAAAAGTAAGCTGGCATGGGAACAGTGTCATATGTACGACAAGACAGGGCATATTTGTCTTCCGCACGATTATGTTGTCCATGGTTTGTATGGCAGTGTCATAATCAACGGGAAAAGCTTCTTTACCAACGATCCACAGTCACACCCCGATAGTGCCGGATTGCCGGCTGGTCATCCACCTATAAAGTCATTTCTCACTGTGCCTCTTATCTTAGATAGAAAAATTGTAGGCTCTATTGGGGTTGGAAACCGTGAAGGTGGCTATAGCTACGAGCAACAGGAGGATCTCGAAGCTATCGCGCCGGCTGTGACGCAAGTTCTGCAGAGGAGAAAGGTTGAACAGGAGCGCAAACTGGCTGAGCAAGAATTAAAGGCGAGTGAGTTGCGGTTTAAGGCATTAGTGCAGGATCTAGAATCCGGCGTGTTTCTCATTGATGGTGAAGGTAAATTTACAATATATAATCCCGCATTTCTGCAAATTTTCAATATATCTGAGCAAGAACTTGAGTATATGAAGATTCAAGACTTTAGCTGGGATACGTGGAATGTCGTCGATAAGGATGGTAATGCCCTGCGTTTTGAGTCTCATCCGGTACAGTACGCTAGGATTAATCGCAAGCCGGTAAAGAATCAGGTCATTGGCATACGTCGTTATTCTCACGATGATTGGGTATGGACGCTTGTTAGTGCCGAACCGCTGCTAAATCCTGATGGTAGTATTAACATTATAATTTGCACTTTCACAGACATTACACAACTCAAGAATACAGAAGATGCTCTTAAAATAGCAAATGAGACATTGGAGGAAAAAGTTAAAGAACGTACCTTAGAGCTTGAAAAAGCTTACAGAACATTGAAAGAAAAAGAAGAACTTCTTTCTGATGCTCAAGAAATGGCTCACATTGGAAATTGGGAGCACAACTTTGTAACTGGTAAATTATATTGGTCTGAGGAAATATATCGGATTTTTGGACTTAAGCGTCAAGAGTTTGAAGTAAGTTATAGCTTATTTTTAAGTCACTTACATCCAGATGATCAAGATTATGTCGATAATGCCGTTAAGGGAGCTTTAAGAGGAAAACCTTTCAGTATTGATTATAGAATTCTTCTAGCCAATGGAGAAGAGCGCATAGCTCATTCTAAAGGTGAAACTATTTTCGATAAGGAAAATAATCCTGTCCGGATTAGAGGGACAACGCAAGATATAACAGACCTTAGAAAAACTGAAGAAAGAATTAAGACATTGGCGAATATTGTGGAATCATCACAAGACGCTATAGGAACTTTATCACTTGATGGTATTATTATCAGCTGGAATAAAGGAGCAGAGCAGATTTATGGTTATTCCACGGAAAAAATTCTCGGAAAGCATGCATCCATTCTAGCTCCATCACATTTAGATAAAGAAACAATGAAATTAATTGAATTAATTAAACAAGGAGAAAGTATTCACCAATATGAGACTTCGCGATTAGGAATAGACGGAAAGATAATATCTGTCTCAATAACTCTTTCTCCGGTTTTTGATACCAATGGAAAGCTGTCAGCTGTCTCGTTCATTTCCAGAAATATAACCGAACGCAAAAAAGCTGAAGAAGCTCTTAGAAATTTCGAAATTGCCCGTAAGAAGGAATTACATCACAGAATTAAGAATAATCTTCAGGTTATCTCATCTCTTCTGGATCTTCAGGCTGATTTGTTTAAAGGTAGAAAGACTATCAAAGATTCAGAAGTGTTGAAAGCTTTCAAAGAAAGCATTGACAGAGTTCTTTCTATTGCTCTTATACATGAAGAATTGTACAAAGGTAAAAATATTGATTTGCTTAACTTTTCGCAATATATACAGGAATTAGCTAATAATCTACTCCTAACATACAGTCTCAAGACGGATGTTAGTTTAAATTTCGATCTGGAAGAGAAGATTTTCTTAGATATGGATACTGCTATTCCACTAGGGATAATTATCAATGAACTTATTACAAACTCTTTTAAATATGCATTTTCCAGCAGGGATAATGGAGAAATCAGAATTAAACTCCACAAAGAGGGAAACAGAGAAAGCAAGAACGAGGAAATTGTGAGTACTGCTTATGTTCTATCCGTCTCAGACAACGGCATCGGTATACCCAAAGACCTTAAAATTGAAGATCTTGATAGCCTGGGACTCCAGCTTGTAACTTCTCTTGTCGACCAGTTAGATGGAGAACTTCAACTGAAAAAGGGCAATGGGACAGAATTCACTATAAAGTTCGATGTAACAGAAAAAGATAATCTGGTATCAGCGCCAGTCTCCCCACTGCAATTAGTTGATAATGAGTAATCCTTTTATATTCAATTAAGAGATAAAGAGCTATCCGAAAAGCCAATAACAGTGTATTTGTAGTTAGAATAAGTCCATATCCTTGTATCTTCTCCTTTTATTTCCAGAGACTCCTGTTTTTATCAATAAAAGCACGCTGGGTCTCTTTCTTTGAGGCGGTATAAATCAGGGCTGCAGGATGATATAGCTTCAGAATAGTTCTTCCTTCGTGTTCTACAGGGACTCCCCAGTCGAGTTTTCTTCCGGGACAAAAGGATCTCTCGGCTGTGTTGCCAAGAAGGATTATAATTTTTGGGTCAAGCAGAATTATCTGTGCAAGAAGGAATGGTTTACAGCATTCGATTTCATTAATCTTTGGCTTTCTATTTTCTGGAGGGTGGCATTTAACAGTATTAGTAACCATCCAATCCTCTTCAGAAAGTCCCATATATTCGATCATTTTGTCGAGCTTTTTTCCTGCCCTTCCATAGAATGGAATTCCAGTTTTGTTTTCACTTTCTCCCGGTGCTTCTCCTATGAAGAAAACTTTCGGATTACAGGATCCTTTTCCTATGACTCTTCTGATTGCACTTTTATGGAGTGGACATCGGGTGCATTTAATTATCTCTCTTGCAACAGTTTCGTATCCGGCTTCCACCATCATTCTGGTTCTTTCTTTAAAATCTCTACGGTTATCTTTTTCATATGTCGTGGTTTTCTACCTTCTTTAGTATTTTTTTCCTGTAATCCGATATATTATTAAAC
>DATMYS010000270.1:0-8318 GCA_035560835.1 Methanosarcina sp. | reverse complement strand
AGATAACCTTTTATGCAACGACTATTAAAATTAGTTTATGTCTCTTTTTATAGGTAAAATACAACTCATTGAAAATATTTTCTAAATCTCAAAATATTTTCTGAAAAGGACGTTCTATTCAGGGGGAGCTGGGCGGACAGGTCATAGATCATTAGTTTCCGCGCTCAACCTAATATTTACAATTGACAGCATTAACTTTACAAAGTAGCACGTTAAAAATAGTGAGCATTTTAATAGTAAGCCAAAAAATAGTTTAGCCAGTGCTATATGAAAAAGTACATTACAAATAAGTGTAAAGCGCAATGAAAAAAGTACATTACCAAAGTGCAATGAAAACTGCATTACAATAAATGTGTAAAAAAGAATATGGTGCTCCGGCCGGGATTCGAACCCGAGTCTTCGGCTCGAAAGGCCGGAATGATTGGCCGGACTACACTACCGGAGCTTTTGTTGTATCTTATTTTCCCTTATTGAAGGGGGTTCTTCAATAAGGGATTCTTCTATATATAGTTAGCGGCTGCTGATACCTTTTGAAATGTTATCGACTGTTGAATTCAGAATATTCCGTTCTCACATTTCTTCTTCAGCTTCTTCTTCAGCTTCTTCAGCTTCTTCCTCAGCTTCTTCCTCATCTTCTACATCGGCTTTTATTTCACCGGTCTCTTGTGATCTTTCATCTTCTAGTATGAGGTTGCCAATCCATTCGCTGAGTCTCCCGCAGTATTCGGGTTGACAGTCGCCGGTGCAGCCCGTACAGGCCGAAAACAATGTTCCTGCGAGCAGGAGGTCATATTTTTCCTTGACCTCTTCCTTTGCTTTCAGTAGATATGTTCTTGCCCCGTTCGAGACTCCAACCTCTCGTATAATAAGGTCTTTATCCAGAAGCTTTTTTATGATTCTGGAGCACTTTCTGCTGTCGATATCCAGCTCTTTCCAGATAACGTTCTGGAAAACGCCTTCTTTATGTCTTCGTATTATATTGTAGGCTTCTTCTTCAAGATCCATGATTCCACACTAATAGAGTTCCTTGTGAAGTTTTATTCTTCTACAGGAGTGATCAGTATAATATTATTACCACGAAGTACTACTGAACCAAGGGAACGAACTTTTTCTCCTTTTACGATCTCCATGGTGTCCACGAGATGAAGGTTCATATAGTCGTCCACGCTCTTAAGAGTGCCTTCAAGCAGATTAAGATCGCCTTTCATTTCTACCTGGATTCTTGATCCAACAATTTTCTGAACTTTTTTATTTGGGAACAAATTTAAACCCTCGCTGATTTATTCTGAATTCTCCCCGTATTCGCTTTTGTTTTTTACGTCCCAAGCCAGTGCGGAGCAAGTAGCATCAGAACCGCATCCACACCTGCGGTCTACTTGCTGTCTGTATCAGTCACTTCATTCCAGCGACTGAAAAATTTCTTTATATTGTCACTCCACCGGCTTTTAAGAAAACTGAAAACTACATACCCTTTACAGAGATATATAACCATCGATCTCCAGAGCTCTCAAAAGACCTTTGGGATCAAATAGTTCCTTCGCAACCGTTGCGTCGAAACCGTTGCGCCGGTTTATCACGCCGATAGGGTTGGGGGATAAGATTCTCAAACTCAAATGTTGAGCCGGTTGATCACGCCGGGTACGACGTTTTCGGTCAAGCCTTTTTTGAAAAGGCTTGCGGGCAAGCAGTTTTTTTAAAGGCTTGTGTAGCTTACAGGATACTTTATCCGGTATTTTATCCGGTCGGATGAAGGGTCATATAGTATGTCAGATATAACCCTGGAGATCCGTACTTTCGTCAACAAGCTTTGCAGACTCTTTTCTTGGTCTCGGGATTGCTCTTGCAATGGGACCGAAAACGGATTCGTATTCATTTATGTGCTGGGTAAGCCAGCGAGAAAGCTCAAGAGCAGCTACCGGAGAAAGTATCACTTCGGTTTCTACACGTCTCTGGATGACTCTTGACTCCGAGGCATCTCCTAACAGCTTAGGGGTATCATTGTAAAAACCAATCCTGAAATCATAGGGGCTGTGCCCACCTGCAGCTCCGATAGCATATATCTGCCTGAAATTTTCAGATTTCGTAAACTCGATTGTAATGCCTTTTTTAATTTTTTTAGAAGCTGTGCTTTCGATATTTTCCCTGGATTCAACATCCTCGGTCATGAAATTACCTCTACTTTTAATCTTAGAATATCTAATCAGATTATGATATCATATCGCGACCGACCTTTCAGAAACCGGTCTACTTTCTTATATAAACGATACATTCCACATAAGCAGGAACATTTTAACTCATTATACAATGTTATCTACAAAAATGTTTTTGATCCTTTAACCCTGGACTTTCTTTTTAAGCTTTTTTGCTTCTTCTGCAACTCCCTTTTTAGAATGCACCTTTGCTATAAGTTCCACGGCGTCAAGATTTCTGACTGCATTGTCCAGGTACCCGAAAACGTCACCCTGATAGGCCGAGATTCCGTACTTATCTTCAAGTTTCTTTACAATCCGTGCAGGCTCAAGTTCTTCTGTACGCAGCTTGATTATTTTTTCCGAAAACTTCTGTTCCGCACAACCGCAGTAAGGCGAATCTTTGCATTTACAGGTTAAAAAGTCCGAAGCAAAGTTTAACAGGAGTTCCCGGATTTTTGCATCAAGCTGGGAAAGGGATTCTCCATCAAAGATTATATCAAGGGTAGCTCCCTGAAAAATCCTTGAAGGCATATTCACATGCAGGGAGCTTCCGATCTGGTTTGCATACTTGAAATACGCTGCATCGAAAAATTCCAAATTCGTTACGATCTTCAGGGGTTCGTTCTCTCCAAGCACTGCATCCCTAATCAGAAAAGCTTTCGATACCGGAAGGAAATGAGCTGCAATAATTTTTCCAAAACGCGTAAGCGTTATTTTGTTCCCCTTTCTTTCCACAAAACGATAGCTCTGAAGGCGCAGAATCAATTTATCCAGGTCGTAGCTTCCGAACATCATGTTATGGATCACTCTGAGATCCTGCACCGAGGAGGTGACTGCAACCGATGCAAGCACTTCCTCAAGCTGCTCGGCTTCTCCGTAATGTACACCTGCTGAGAGCATTTCTCCCTGGAGCAATTTGATTGCAACCTCTTCTTCGGTATCGGACTGGGAACCTGAATAGGATTTTCCAGGCACGGGCATAAGCACAACAATTCCTCTGTCGTGGTAATCAGGTCTGCCCGACCTCCCGCTCATCTGCAGAAAATCCTGGACTGAAATCCAGTCTATTCCCATTGCCAGAGACTCAAAGATTACCTGGGAAGCCGGAAAATCCACACCTGCCGCAAGAGCAGCCGTGGTCACGATTACTGGAAGCTCTCCTTTTGCAAAGTGAGTCTCAACCTTCTTCCTCTCGTACTGAGAAAGCCCGGCATGATAGGGCGCCGCCTGAATTGAGATGGCTCCTGCAAGCTTGTGGCAGTTTCGGCGGGAGTTTGTAAAGACAATTGTCTGTCCCCTGTGCTTTTTGGAAGAGAATGTTGAATATTCCTCTTTCGCAAGCTGGGAAATCAGATTTGCCTTTTCGTTTTCCTGGCAGAAAAGGAGATGCCTGTCAATAGGAACCGGCCTGTGCTCGTAACGGACAAGCTGGGCTTCGAGTTTCTTTGCATAGGCTGCGGGATTTGCAACAGTTGCCGAGAGATAGATGAATTGAGCTTCGGGTGCCACGTACCTCAGTCTTCCTATAAGCCCATCCAGCCTGTGACCCCTCTCCTGGTCTTCGAGGGTATGGACTTCGTCCACAACCACAGTTCCGATCTTGCCCAGAAAATCGGCATTTCCAGACCTAAGCATGTGGTCTATGCCCTCGTAAGTCCCTACAATTATATCCGCACCCGGGCTGGTCTGCATTTTCACGCGCTGAGAGGTTTTTATGAGAATTGCGCCAATCTTTATGGAAGTTGTGAGCCCGAGTTTCGAATAGCGCTCTTTGAACTGGTCGTACTTCTGGTTTGCAAGTGCGACCAGGGGGACGAGGTAGAGCATTTTTCCTTTTTTGTCAAGGAGGTTCTGGACTCCTGCCATCTCCCCTATAAGGGTCTTTCCGGTTGCGGTTGCCGAGACTACAAACTGATTTTTCCCCTCCAGAAGTCCGGCTTCTATCGATAATGTCTGGACAGGTAGCAGGGTCTCGGATTTCTCGAGCAGGATTTCCTTGAATTTCTTTTGAAGGGGCAGGCTCTTTACCCTGACTGTAGCACTGACAGGATTTGTCCTTATAGTATCGTAGCGTGTGAACTCAGGGTCCAGCCTTTCAGGGCTCAGCATCCGGATAGTCCTGCCCAGGTCTCGGGTTTTCGAGAGCACCTGCTCCAGGAAATCTATGGATTTTTCCCCATATGGCACACCAGCCGAACGGACTGCACGCAAAAGCTCTTCTTTTGCACAGTCCATGCAGATGAGTTCATCATTGTATTTGATGGATTTACTATTTACAAAATTGAAACGCTTATTTATCCAGCAGTGTTTGCAGATTTTAACTTTGTCCGCATCGAGTTGAAAACCTTTAAGCATTTCCAGAAAAGCAGCCTCATTTGCAGGATCTCCTCCTTCTGCGAGCATTATTCGGTTTGCACTGCGCAGGAGCTCGATAAACTGCTGGGGAGGTATAAATTCTTCTTTTTTCTTGCCGGTGAGAAGCCTTATTTTATGAGGGCGAGGCCCTTTGTAACTATCCTTTACAAGGAGCTCGGCCATATAAAGCGGCTGTTTCATCCGGTCCTTTATAGCCATAACTTTTATCTTCGATTTTTCAGCGTAGCCTAGGACCCAGAGCATGATTTTTTATCCTGATATATGAGTGGTATAAGTAAGCTTTAGTAAGCTTTCCTTCAAAGCCTGTAAATTTCCATTCAAAGTTTAAACTTTGAAGTTTGAAAAATCAACATTCTACTGTCTTCTTAACTTCTAGCAGCACAATTTGAGTTTACAGGTGAAAGCCTATTCAAATATTGTTTACACTTTCAGCGTTTTCCGGGGCGTACTTTTTATTTATTCTTCCTTAGCACACTTTCCGGGTTTCTACTTTTTCATCTCATTTGCAACCTCACTTTATAGGTGCCTATTATATAAATATTTTATCACTTATTTATTATATAAATAAAATTACTTGTGATTTCCTCTAATATCAATGTATTGAGTGCGCTAATTAGGTATTGATTGAGCAAGTTAAGTATTGAGTGAACAATTTAAGAAATTGTTTTGAGAAATTAGTTGGGGAAGATATACAGAAAGTATTAAAGAGATTACTTGGGAGAGGAGATTAGAAAAACTGCCTATAGAAAATACTAGAGTAAAAACTCATTATATAGAAGTTGCTTACATATTGCTTCTTAAAATACTGTTTTATAGACAGGCTCCTTCCGTTGCGAATCTGCACCTGCAGTTTCGAGTTTCCGGGATATTTTCTATCGTATCAGAAATAATTTCAAAGATTTCGTCCTGAGCTTTTCCCACAACCTCAGTGACTTCATCGGCGGTCAGTTTCTGTGTGGTCATTCCGCAGGCCTGATTTGTGATAATGGCGAGAGAAGCGTAACAGAGGCTGAGTTCTTTTGCAAGGCTCACTTCAGGTACACCGGTCATGCCAACAATATCTGCAAACTGGCTCATCATACGGATTTCGGCCCTGGTCTCGAAACGCGGACCTTCCGTACAGGCATAAATTCCTTCGGTATAGGGAAGCCCCTGTTTTTCCAGGGCATCTCTAAGGGCTTCTCTGATCTCCGGGCAATAGGGTTCAGATACATCGATGTGTACGGTCATGTCATCATAAAATGTAGAAGGCCGGTTCCGGGTAAAATCTATGAAATCGTCAAGTATTACAAAGCTGCCCACAGGATGCCCTCTCATTGAGCCTACAGAATTTGTAGAGATTACACGTTTTGCTCCGATAGAATGTACAGCCCAGATATTGGCTCTGTAATTAATTCTGTGAGGTGGAATATGGTTTTCTCCAGCATGCCTGGGGATTACTGCAACTTTTTTTCCTTTTATAGTAGTAAAATAAGCTGTAACTTTTCCATATGGAGTGTTTACTAACTGGCTTTCAAACTCCTGGTACGAGTTAAAACCGACACCACCAAGCACTGCAATTTCAACTTTTTCAGATACATTTTCCATTTCATTATCTTCCTGATGGTTTTTACTGTTACCCCCCATTCTCGATTTTGTTAATACTATTAGGTTTTAAAGTTTATGGCAGGCCGCCTGCGATCAGGCAAGTTTTTTCTTTCTTCTATCTCTTCCTTTCTCTTCTTTTTCGGAAGCCTGGTTTGATACACTGTATTTTATGCCTGCAAGGGCAATAAGAATCGCAACTGCAACTGAATACACAAAGTACTGGAGGGCAAGGGCTGCATCATTAGTAATGCCTTCCGAAAGGGAAGCTGTCGCTAAAATATATGTACTTGCGCCCCAGAAGAGCAGCCCTGTTGCGATCACAAATAAAGAAATCGCGACATTTTTATAAATGGGTTTATTTTCCATCCTTAAATCGAAAATTTTCCCAAGGTCGGCAAGCAACATGGCTCCTGCATACCACCAGACTGAAGCATTGATGAACACTGAGACAAGCGTAAGGATTCCTTGATACCATACTCCTTCTGCCGAGTAAAGCTTCCATACTTCCGTTGCTCCATACGCAGTTGCTACAAGGATAGTAAGTAGGGAAGCCGTATAGCTGATAAAAACCATTCTCTGTTTAAGAAAAGCGTCCCATAGCTTTTCTTTTTCAAGAGCAACAAGGTCGTCCAGCCCAAAACCTCTGTACAGCATGTAAAGCCCTACAGCTGCAAGAATTCCCACAACTGCACCTTCGGGATAGCGAGCAAGCAAAAATATTGCATAAATGAGGAAAGCGAGCCCTAAAGGTACAAAGAAAGTCTGGGAAATTTTCGGGTCGCTGAATACATGTTTCAGGATATAATAAGTACTTTCCAGATTTTGGCTCTGCATTATTACAATTCTTTTCACAGAGTCAATTCTCATACGGGATTGGACAATAGGCACAAGCGTTTCGTCCTCTGCTCCATCCGAGACGAATATTGCCCTCTGCACATCATTCGTATTGAGGAATATTTCAAGCTGCTCGGCAATTTTCTGGTCTGAGATCACTCCAACATTTTTGTCTCCTGCAAAAGAAACTATCTCAGCATCAGTTCCTTTTGCCCGCAATTCATCAAGAATCTTGATTCCGCCGAAAATCGTATTTGTATCAGAGTCTTCCGGGTCTGCGATCCCAAGTGCGACGGCAGCCTGAACATTTGCCTCCCGTCCTATTATTGGGGTTTCGAGTTTTGCTTTTTCGCCCAGATCGTTATCTCTGTCTATGCATATAACTAAGGTCTGCATATCTCCTCTATAGCTTTCAATGGCTTACTCTATCGCAGAGAGCTGGTTTTTCATGAATACGATATCCTGATTCGGCTCTTATATCTTTCCTGCCGTGGTTTTATAAACTCATTTAATCAGTTAAGTTGCTTTACTTTCTGCAAGCATACTATTCTAATTTATACTTTATAAGCTTGTAGCGTAACAGAGTTTATTTTTAAAACGTAGTTTTGGTAGTGAAGGGTTTTACTGTGCTTTACAAAATAGTTAAGTAATTCATTAAGCAATTTATTTCAGTCGAATACCCCGCTAGCTTGCTGCGGGGATGGAAAACTTCCCCGGTAGCCGTTGTTAAATAATCGCTTTATATTTTTAGCTACATTTGTACTGTAAATGGAACTCAGACATGAAAACCATTGTGTCTATAAAATAAGATATCACATGGTTCTTCGCTTTGCGGTAGCTTGGATGGAACAAGCACAGCTATTTTGTAACCCGTCTCTCCCAAGCCTTCTACGTGGATATATTGATATCCGTTCTAGTGCATCGATTCCATATTATCCTCAACCAAGGATAAACACAGATGAACACAGTTGGTCTCAATTCGTGTCTATCCGTTTCCGTCTTTAGTTTTTTATGGGAAACTCGTTGACCAGTGTTGATTTCAAAGTCCAGTTTTATTTCCATAATTTGGAATCGATGCACTAGGAGCTTCTTTAGCCCTCGTATAGATCTTTCCTAGGCATTTACTCCCACATTTTGGGAAGCCATGTAATCTAAGCGATTTTCAACGCTGTATTTTTGCCAGACAAGTCTTGAATCTTTCCTCTCTTTGTAATTCCATTATCCGATTCTCAAATGCGTATAAAATTACCTGAGAATTATTCAATTCCAAAGATCAACCAGTCTAAACCTTCCGGATTTACTCAACAAACTAAGGAAATTAGATAATTG
>DATMYS010000269.1:0-4837 GCA_035560835.1 Methanosarcina sp. | reverse complement strand
GATCAGGAAAATTAAGACTAAATTAAAATAAGTAAGATTGATTAAAAACGTCAGGCTAAATTCTAACTATAAATTCTGACTATTTCATACTAAATTCAGACCATTCAAGATTATTTGAGGTTATTCGGGTTATCGTAGTATTCAAACCATACCAAACTCTCTTCGGACCATATACGCCCGATAAAACCTTTCTGAACCTTCTTTAGAGTTATGAAATCAGTAAAATGAGGAATTTAAATGGGTTTTAAACTTACAGGTTTTATTTGCTTGCTCTTGCTGCTCTCTTCATGCGTTCAACCTGTCCTGGCTGAGGATAGTTCTGGAAATGAGAGCACTGAGGATGAGAGTACTACCAACAATATCAGTTCTGGTCTTGATAAAGGCTTAACTCTCGACCTGCTCAACCAGGACCCGGACCCGGTAAAACCCGGAGATGTCCTTGAAATCAGGCTTTCGATCCAGAACACGGGATATGAAGAATTGGAGAACTGTGTTCTTGAAATCAAGCCTGAGTACCCGTTCAAGACTCTTGCCGGCGAGACACTTGTAAAGAATATAGGTACTCTTGGGAAACGTTATGAAGATAACCGCCAGAAAGTCGTAAAATTCAAGCTCGGGCTTGAAAACAGCGTCAATGAAGGCAAATATCCTCTGAAAGTATACATTTACGCAACTAAAGATAAAAGCAGTCTCACTCTTTCAAAAGAATTTGATATAGAAATTGATAGCGAATCAAACGCTGAAATCGAATATATCAGTGTCGAAAAAATGGTACCAGGGCAAAAAACCAATCTTGTTTTCGGCGTAAAAAATGTGGGAAATTCTCCCCTGAAGAACGCGATGTTTTCCTGGGATTGTGCTAATGACGTAATCCTGCCTGTGGGTTCAAGCAATGTTAAGCATATTAACCTGATTGACATCGGAGATACTGAGAATGTCAGCTTCCAGGTCCTGACAAACGTCAATACAAAGCCAGGACTGTATAAGCTGGACATGGTGCTCACCTATGATGATATTGAAGAACTCCAGACTATCACAGAAGCGGGCACTGTAGAAAACCAGAAGCGAAAAGAGATCAAAAGCAAGGCAGGAGTCTATGTTGGAGGTACTACGGATTTCGATATCGCGTTCATGGAAAGAAGCCCTACAGGAGCTTACACTTTTACGGTTTCGAACATCGGAAACAACGCAGCAAATTCAGTCAAGGTTTCTGTTCCCTTACAGGCAAACTGGACTGTTACGGGTGGTAGCAGTAACTCAGTAGTTCTCGGGAACCTGCAAAAAGGAGACAATACAATTGCCGATTTTAATCTGAAGCCGGTAGCTATGGAGAAAGAACTTCCTATGAAATTTGAAATTAGCTACACTTCAAATGACGGGATCAGACAGACTATGGAAAAGGAGCTACCCCTTTATTCCTCACCTTTTACACCATCAGAAGAATCAGGTGTATCGGAAGAAAGTAGTTCGAGCTCACTGAAATATGTCGGACTCGTTATACTTGCCTGTGTAGCAGGCGCTGTTATCTATAAAAAGCGTCAAAAGAAGATAAAAATGAAGAGCGCGCAGGAAAATGAACTTAGCGAAATAAAGTTCGATGACCCGGACAAGTAAATTAGAAGAACGCGGAAAAATTGGAGTCTGTGTTCCATGAAGCCGGGAAAGATTTTAAAAATTGCCTTTAGTATGGTCAAAGCCAATAAGCTGAGGAGCTGGCTGACTATAATAGGGATAATAATAGGCATTGCCTCGGTAATGGCGATTGTCACTACAGGAGAATATTTCGAGAAAGAAGTAACTGAAACTCTGGAAGGCTTCGGGGGCGATATTATCACAATCGTAGCTTCAACCCCCTTCCAGGTAACCGACGAAGAATTCGTAGTAGAGGATTCGAAAAATACGGAAGGAAGTTCAGCAGTTTCGGGAGATGACTCGGAGACAACTTCAAAGACCGAAGAGAATGAAGAGGAAACTCAGACCAATACATCTGATCCTGCTGAATTTGAACAGGTGAAGGAATCTCTACTAACAAATATGGATGTACTTACCCTGCGCAGCATTCCAGCTATCGAATATATCAATGTCAATGTTGACAGAGACGCAGAAATGAAGCTCGGGGGCGAGAGTACCAATGTCTGGATTACAGGCGTGGATCCAGCTGTCTGGTCTAAAATTTCAAAAAAAGATGTAGAGCAGGGCCGAATGCTTGAAACCGGAGATAGGAACGTTGTGGTTCTTTCAAATGAGCTCGCAAAAGAAACTTTCAAGAGGAAAATCAGGCTCAACGAGATAATTCTATTAAACGGCAAGTCGTACAGGGTAATCGGGATTCTGGCAAAGGGTAGCGGGCTTCTTGGAGGTCTTACAGGAATTTTCGGGAGCAGCATCTATATGCCTTACCAGGATGCGTATTCCCTTTCCAGTAACGAAGACCTTTCTGAGACAGAAACGAATGACTACAGTACGGACGACTACAGCACGTATGTCTACAGCACAATAGAAATCAAACTCAAAAAAGATGCAGATTATGAAGCAACCCTTAAAGAGATTGAGCGCAAACTGAGGCTCTCGAGAAGGGTTACCGAAAATACCCAGGACTTCTATGTGAATTCTCAAAAAGAATCAATTGAAAGCACCAGAAAGATGATTAACGGCCTTACTGCATTCTTGGCGTTCATTGCAGGTATTTCTCTCCTTGTAGGTTCTACAGGAATTGCGAATACGATGTTTACGTCTGTCCTTGAGAAAACTAAAGAGATAGGGATCATGAAAGCCATAGGCGCAAAAAACCAGGATATAATGCTGATCTTTCTTTGCAATTCTGCAATGATCAGCCTTGTAGGCGGAATCATAGGTATTCTCATTGGCACAGTTGCAGTGCAGGCAGTCCTTTTCTTCATCTCTATGAAAATGAATACTCCCTTCGAATTTGCCCTCAGCCTTAAAGCTACCTTTATTTCGACCTTAGTTTCCATTGTTGTGGGCTTGATTGCAGGTCTGGTACCTGCAAAGAACGCCTCGGAACTGAAACCCGTGGATGCGCTGAGATATGAGTGAACGATTAAGAAGAATATCTTAACTACAGTCATTTTACCTGAAAGGATCGTCTCAGAAAGTATAGAGGGACAGAAAAGGAGGTAATTGAAAATCAAGAATATATTTTTTGGATAAATATGAAGAATCATATAAAAAACTATATATATGGTTTAAAATATGATAGGCGGTGGATATAGGAGATAAAATGGATAGTATCAAACTATTTAAAAGAGTCACGGATAGTATCAGCATAATTTTTCTTTATATATTACTCCTGGCTTTAGTTATGGGAATGGTAAAGACCTTGCTGGACATCCGTCTCATTATTTTTGAGTCTCTCGAAAGCGGATTCAGTCACATGGTAACAAGCGTACTGACGGTTTTTATTGTGATTGACCTTTTCAAAGCTTTTGTGGATTATCAGGAAAACGATAGAATCAGGCTTACGGATATCACAGATGCCACAATTTTTATAGTCCTGCGTGAAATCGCTGTTGGCCTCTATTCAAAGGAATTCGAGTATCAATTTGTCTTAAGTCTGGCGGCTTTACTGCTCGTACTTAGCGTAATGAGAGTGCTTGCTATCAAATATTCCCCGGCAAAATCCCGTGGGTCTGGAGCTTATACCACTGTGCAAAGTGAAGGACAAACTTCAAAACAGGGCTTTAGTACCGTCTTAGATAAGTATAAAGCTGCCTCTGAAAGCAATTAATTTCTTTTTGAAAGCGTTTGAGCAATTCTTCTCTGCCTCTGACAGAAGAAAATATTTCTTATTTTTTGATTACACATGTATGGAAAAATTTGAAAATAAATTTTGGCTACGCAGGCCAAGAAAAGCTAGCAAAGTTAGTAAAGTTCGAAAAATGAGAATGCATAAAGGCTAATCCTGTAATAAAAAAGTTTTAAACTATTTCTTGAGTATGAGATGTTTAAATGAAAAAGAGTGCTCAAAATTTCAGTACCGAAAAAAAAGCTGTCAGGCCTGTTGTCAGGAAGATCTACGATTGTCTTTTTGCTTCCTACGGCCCCCAGGGATGGTGGCCTTTGACCGAACTTCATGAAGCCGGAGGAATAAATCCCACAAAAACCGGCTCTATTCAGGGGTATCATCCTGCCGACTATACCTATCCTCAAACCAGAAGCCAGCAGTTTGAAATTATCTGTGGGGCCCTGCTTACGCAAAATACGAGCTGGGTACAGGTTGAAAAGGCTCTCCTGAACCTTAAACAACTTTTTAACCTTAAACAAATGCACTCCTTTTCCCCTGAAGCAATTATTTCCCTTGACCCGGAAACCCTGAAGGAAGCTATCAGGCCGGCGGGCTATTACAACCAGAAAGCGATACGCCTGAAAACCCTTGCCTGCTGGTTTTCGGAACTCGGAGCCCGAATCCCTGCGCGTACGGAGCTACTTTCTTTAAAAGGCGTGGGCCCTGAAACTGCCGATTCGATCCTGCTTTATGCCTTCAAACAGCCTTCTTTTGTTGTTGATGCTTATACTAAAAGAATAATAACAAACCTGGGCCTTGCTGACGAAAAGGCAAATTATAATGAAATCAAAGCCTTGTTTGAAGAAAATTTGCCTGAAGACCTGGCTGTGTACCAGGAATACCATGCCCTGCTCGTGGAACATGCCAAGAGATATTATCAGAAAAAAAGTATTCGGGCTAATGATATTATGCTAGAGGATATTATCAGGATTTACGCACTTGAAGCACAAAACAACAGCAGTAAATCCATAATTTTCTAAATTAAAATTTTAACTACGACGTTTACTGTACTTGATTTTGCAGTATAAGTGC
>DATMYS010000268.1:0-10528 GCA_035560835.1 Methanosarcina sp. | reverse complement strand
TAGTGTATCGATTCCAAAACACCCTCACTGACATGAGATTTTAAATTCATGCATTGATCAATGAATCTTTTTTTCAATGATGGATTAGTTCTGCAATCGATACACTAGTTTGTTTTTTAAGGTGGGTGGTGCAGGTAGTTAGCTATTTGAGTTTTCTCTGAAAACAAGGCTTCCCAGGTTAGATTTATTTACTCCACTGACGATTTTCTCAAGTGTGAATCCTCCGATTTTATCTCCGATTTTGAGGGTCCTGGCATTTGCATAGTCAATCAGCCAGATTCCATCAATCTTGACAACACTGTCGTTTCCACTTTGATAGACGTTGCTAACATGGACTTTCAGAACAGGAACATGGTTTTCGCCTTGAATATTGTCAAGGAAGCAAGTCCAATTCTCACCAGTTGAAAGGATAGTATCATCTACGTATTTTCCATTTTTATCGAATTCAAGCCAAACCTTCTTACCGTCAACGTCAACCTGCCTGGCCTTGATACTGTAGCCCTTGCCGAGACCAAGTTTACTGTCGGCCTTCAGGGTTAATTTTTCGCTGCTGTCAAGAACGAGGCTGGCAAGCTTGTCAACATGAGATTTCCAGATAGGGTCATAGTTGGCAACCAATGGAACTTTTTTATCTCCAAATAAATTGATTAATGGATAACTTTCGTTAGACCAGCTATCACACTCATAACTGGTACTGACAACGTTACGGCTTACAGGAGATTCCTGAATAGTTCCGAAAACAAGGCTTCCCAGGTTAGACGAATTTGTTCCATTGATTATTTTCTCAAGTGTGAATCCTCCGATTTTATCTCCGATTTTAAGGGTCCTGGAATTTGCATAGTCAATCAGCCAGATTCCGTCAATATTGACAATACTGTCATCTCCATTTCTAGAGACGTCGCTAACATGGACTTTCAGGACAGGAACATCGTCTTCACCTTGAATTTTGTCAAGGTAACAGGTCCAATTATTGTCACCAGGCCCAGCTGAGATAATAGAGTCATCTACATATTTTCCATTCTTATCGAATTCAAGCCAAACCTTCTTTCCGTCAATATCGATCTCCTTGACCTGGATACTGTATCCATTGCAGAGATCAAGTTTTTCGCCGGTCTTCAGGGTGTGTTTGTCACCGCTATCAAGAACGAGCTTGGCAAGCTTGTCAACATGACATTTCCAGATCGGGTCGTAGTTGGCAACCAATGGAACGTTTTTCTCTCCAAATAAATTGATTAATGGGTATCGTTCGTTAGACCAGCTATCACACTCATAACTGGTACTGACAACATTACAGCTTACAGGAGATTCTGTAATCTTTTCGAAAATAAGACTCCCCAGGTTAGACGAACTTGTTCCATTGATGATCTGCTGAAGTGTGAATCCTCCGACTTCATCTCCAATGTTAAGGGTTCTGGCATTTGCATAATCAATCAGCCAGATACCGTCGATAAAAATTATGCAGTCCTCCACACCCACGAACAACTGTTTGACGTGGACTTTCATGACAACAGTATTGTTTTCACCCTGAACATTGTCTAGAACGACATTCCACGTCTTATTGCTATTAGTATTAGTTGAAATGTTTTGATTAGCAACATATTTCCCATCCTTGGTAAATTCAAGCCAAACCTTCTCATTGTCAATATCAATCTGTTTGGCTTCAAGAGCATATCCCTGACCAAGGTCGATTTTTTCGTCATTTTTGAGGGTATAAGTTGCGTTACTGTCAAGAATCAACTTGGCAAGCTTGTTAACATGTGCATTCCATATATTACCGTGGTTAGCAAGCAATGGAACATTTTTCTCCCCAAATAAATCGATTACTGGATATTGTTCGTTAGACCAAGTACTGCATTGATAATGGGTGCCGACAACATTACAAATATTATCGTTACTGCAATTATTGTCTGCTGCACTTCCGATGTTTACTGCTATTGAAATCAATAGAGTAAGAGCAACCAGTGCAATTGCTTTATATTTTTTCATTTTACTGTTCCTCCTTGTTCCTGCTATCTGCAGGATGTTAAGCACGTTCTTTGGACATTAACTCGTCTAGAACGACTTAATTTTACAATATTTTTTATTATTTTGTATGGATCTTAAAAATCTAGCATAGTTTCCACTAATCGTTGACCATTTTGATCAAAAACTTGGAAAACAATATAAAGTCTTTCGACAAGACCCAAATTTTATTGCTAGACCGATAAAAACATGAAGTAAGGAAATTGGACTCTGTAGAAATCTTCCTGGAGGAGTCTTAAATACCTGTGACTCAAGACATGGGCTGGATTTTCGATAATTGAAGATGATCCTTTTCTGTCTATTTGAAGAGGATTTCTACAGAGCTGGAAACTGTCTGTTGATTTTTGTATTTATACTGTGGTGTTTGATGCTTTTATAGAGTTGGGTTCTTCTTCATCTAAAAATTTGCTTGTGATAAACTTCCAAATGTCCAGGGACCATGAAGAAGAATCAACAGTTTGAGTTCTCTTGAAAGCAAGACTTCCCAGGTTAGATGAATTTGTCCCGCTAACTGTTTTTTCAAGCGTGAACTCTCCGATTTTATCCCCGATTTTTAAGGTCTTGGAACTTGCATAATCAATTAGCCATATCCCGTCAATCTGAACGATACTGTCGTTTCCATCTTGATAGATGTCGCTAACATAGACTTTCAGGACAGGAATATTGTCTTCGCCTTGAATATTGTCACGTAAACAAGTCCAATTCTGGTTATCTGGCTCAGTTGAAAGGATAGTATCATCTACATATTGTCCATTTTTATCAAATTCAAGCAAAGCCTTCTTTCCGTCAATGTCGATCTGCCTGACCTGGATACTGTAACCCTGACCGAGATCAAGATTTTCGTCAGTCTTCAGGGTATGTTTGTCATTGCTATCTAGAACGAGCCTGGCAAGCTTGTCAACATGACATTGCCAGATTGGGTCGTTATGAGGTTCCCATGCTGGGCCGTTACTGGCAAGTAACGGAACCTGTTTCTCTCCAAATAAATTGATTAATGGATACAGGTTAGACCAGCTGTCGCATTCATAACTGGTGTCAACAACGTTACAGATTACAGAAGATCCAGTCGCATTTTCGAAAACAAGGCTCCCCTGGTTAGAGATATTTGTTCCATTGACTATTTTATCAAGTGTGAATTCTCCTACTTTATCTCCGATTTGAAGGGTTGTGGCATTTGCATAGTCAGTGAGCCATATCCCATCAATATCGACGGCGTTATATTCGACGACATTAACGCTATCATCTACTGATAATGAAGTTGTACCGTCAACATGAACTCTCATAACAATAACATTGTTTTCACCCTGAACATTGTCTAGGGTAACATTCCATGTTCCATTGTCGTCATTGATCGAAACAATTTGATCAGCAATATGTTGTCCGTCCCTGGTAAACTCAAGCCAGGCTTTCTTATCGTAAATATTGATCTGCTTGGCTTCGAGAGCATAGCCCTGGCCAAGATCAAGTTTTTCACCGTCCTTGAGGATGTGAGATTCACTGCTGTCAACAATCAACTTGGCGAGCTTGTTAACGTGTGCATCCCAAATGCTTCCGTTAGTGGTAAACAGCGGAACTTCTTTATCTCCAAATAAATCGATTACTGGATATTGTTCATTAGGTCCCCATTTATAATTGGTATCAACAACATCACAAACGCTGGTTATATTGCTTACATTGTCTGCTATATCTGCAGTGTCTGCTGCATGTGCAATGTCTGCTGCACTTCCGGTGTTTACTGTTATTGAAATTAATAGAGTAAGAGCAACCAGTGCAATTGCTTTATATTTCTTCATTTTACTGCTCCTCCTTGTTCCTGCCGTCGGCAGGATGTAAAGCACATCCTCTGGACTTTATTCATCTAGAACGATTTACCTTATTAAGTTTTTAAATAGTCTATTTGGATCTTCAAAATCTAGTATAGTTTCCACTAACTGTTGACCGTTATCGATCAAAAACTAAGGAAACAATAGAAGTCTTCGACAAGACCCAAATTTTATTGTTAGATTAATAGAGACCTGAGGTAAGGAAACTCGTTCGTGATTTTTCTTTACACTGTGCTGTCTGATGTTATTGTAGAGTTTGGTTCTTCTATCTCTAAACCTTTGCCAGTAAGAAACTTCCAAAGGTCCAAGTGCCATGAAATAGATGGGCTTGTACTCTTGTTAGTGGACACAACCGGTTTCTCTTCGGAGGTAGGTGAAGAATCAACAGCTTGAGTTTTCTTGAAAGCAAGACTTCCCAGGTTAGATGAATTTGTCCCGCTGATGATTTGCTCAAGTGTATATTCTCCTACTTTATCTCCGATTTTTAAGGTCTTGGAACTTGCATAATCAATTAGCCATATCCCGTTAATCTGGACAATACCGTCGTTTCCATCTTGATAGACTTTGCTAACATAGACTTTCAGGACAGGAATATTGTCTTCGCCTTGAATATTGTCACGGAAGCAAGTCCAATAATGCTCATTGGGGTAAGTTAAAACGATAGTATCATCTACATATTTTCCATCTTTATCGAATTCAATCAAAGCCCTATTTCCATCAACGTCGATTTGCTTGACCTGGAGACTGTAGCCCTGGCCGAGATCGAGTTTTTCACCGGTCTTCAGAAGGTGTTTCTCATCGCTATCAAGAACGAGTTTAGCAAGCTTATCAACATGACATTCCCAGATTGGGTCGTTATGAGGTTTCCGCGATTGATCGCTATTGGCAAGCAACGGAAAATACGTCTCCCCAAATAAATTGATGGATGGATATTGATTAGACCAGCTGTCACATTTATAATTTGTACCAACAACATTACAGCTTATAGAAGATCCCGTAGCATTTTTAAAAACAAGGCTCCCCTGGTTAGAGATATTCTCTCCGCTGATTATTTCTTCAAGTGTAAATTCTCCTATTTTATCTCCGATTTTAAGGTTTCTGACATTTGAATAGTCAGTGAGCCAGATTCCGTCAATCGAAACACAACTATATTGAAGGATATTATTTTCTACCAATCCGCTTACACCGTCAACATGAACTCTCATGACAATAACGTTGTTTTCGCCCTGAATATTATTGTTAAGAGTAACATTCCATGTTGTATTCTTGTCATCATTGAGTGTAACTATTCGATCATCAATATATTTTCCGTCCTTTGTGAACTCGAGCCAGGCTTGCTGATTAGGAATACTTATCTGCTTGGCTTCGAGAGCGTAGCCCTGGCCAAGATCGAGTTTTTCACCATCTTTAAGAACATGACGTTCATTACTGTCAAGAATCAACTTGGCAAGCTTGTTAACATGTGCATCCCAGATACTTTCATTAGTGTTAAACAGCGGAACATATTTATCTCCAAATAAATCGATTACTGGATACTGTTCATTAGATACCCATTTATAACTGGTACTAACAACATTACAAACGTCGGTTATATTGCTTACATTGTCTGCTGTGTTTGCAGTGTCTTCTGTACTTGCAATGTCTGCTGTATTTGTAGTGTCTGCTGCAACATTAGACCAGCTGTTGCATTTGTAATTTGTACCGACAACATTACAAGCTACTGAAGATCCCGTAGTATTTTCAAAAACAAGGCTTCCCATGTTAGAAGTGTTTACTCCGCTGACGATTTTTTCAAGAGTGGATTCTCCTATTTTATCTCCTACCTTGAGAGTCGTGGTATTTGTATAGTCAGTAAGCCAGATGCCATCAATCCAAACGACTCTGGTTTCCGTACCCACAAATAGATTTTTGATATGAACTTTCATGACAATGATGTTATTTTCACCCTGAACATTGTCAAGGGTAACAGTCCATGTTCTATTGCCTTCATTACTGGCTGAGACTATTTGGTCAGCAATATATTTTCCATCCTTACTGAACTCAAACCATATCTTCTCATTTTCAGTATTGATCTGCTTTGCTTCAAGAGCGTATCCATTGCCAAGATCGAGTTTTTCACCGTCTTGGAGGGTGTAAGTCTCATTATCATCAAGAATCAACTTGGCAAGCTTGTTAACATGTACATTCCCAGTGCTTCCATTGGTGGTAAACAGTGGGACTTCTTTTTCTCCAAATAAATCGATTACTGGATATTGTTCTTCGTTAGACCAACTCTCGCTTTTATAATCGGTACCATCTATATCGTAAACATCGGTTATACTGCTTGCATTGTTTGCTGCGTTTGCGTTATATGCAACAACTGAAATTAGGATAGCAAAGGCAGCCAGCAAAAATACTGTATATTTCTTCATCAAGTTGTTTCCTCCTTATTTTAGTATTTTCTGGGCATTCCAAACCTATCTGAGTTCCCGCTAATAATTACCGTTATTAATCAACGACTTGTAGACTGTGAAGATCTGAAATATTTGTGGAATTTTTTCATCTTGAATTATTTTAATTCAAAACTTATTACATTAGATTCTTATTTTAACAATCTAAATAAATTATTAATAAAAAGAGGAGGCATTCACTGTCCCACCTCCATTAAGTATAGCAAGTGCCTTTTCTGCACTGGTTCTGACGTTTTTGTACTCATCTCTGTCAGTGCTGACCCGGCTCAAACAGTTGATGGCTTCTGGTCCTCCCAGTATCCCAAGAGCTTGAACTTCCGATATTCTGACATCCGACTCTCTTTCGGTCTCAAGGGCCTTAATGATAGGCTCAACAGCTTTCCTATCGCCAAGTTTTCCAAGTGCAGTTGCAGCACTTTTTCTCACTCCATGATTTTCATCCCCAAGCAAGGAAATTAGATGATCGACAGCCCGGGTGTCCCCAACTTCCATAAGGGAATAAACAATTTCCATTCTTATATGCCAGTTCTCATTTCCAATGGCGGCAATAAGAGCGTCTGCAGCCTCAGGATCTTTATATCTCGCTAGGGCATGGATAGCAGTCTCGCAGAGAGTAGAATCTTTAGACTGAATAAGCTCTCCAAGGAGTGGTATCGCTTTTTTACTTTCAATATTTCCAAGAGAACCAGCAGCAGCTGCCTGTACCTCGACTTTACTATCTCCAAGAGCATTAATTAGGGGCTGCTCGGTCTGGGCAATTTCCTCGGGCTCTTTAAAATTACCTAATACATATGCTGCTTCTCTGCGCACTTCTGGAACCTGGTCATTCAGCATCCGAATCAGAATAGGAACAGCATTAGGATCCTGGATAGATTGATATACAGCTACGGCGTTGGTCCGAATTGTAGGATTTTTGCTATCCAGCATTTTAATAAGTTTTCCGAACACGTATTCACCTTTAATACGGCCAAGACTGGAAGCTGCAGAACTCCCAACTTCTTTATCAGCTAATAGATCCAGGAGAGTGTCAACTGCTCGAGGATCTCCTATTTCTCCAAGGGCAAATACAGCCTCAGAGCGTATATTCGAATTGCCAGTATAACGCATATCCGAATCGCCATCATAGCTTATACTGGCATCATCGCGTTTCAGAACCTCACAAAGAGGTTCAGTAGCCCTTGGATCTTTCAACATTCCAAGTGCAATTACCGTATAGCGAACTACCTCTCCGTTTTCGTCCTCCAAAAGCTCAATAAGGGGTTCAACAGCTTCAGTGGCTTGAAGTTCTCCAAGTGAAAAAGCTGCGTTCATACGAACTTCCGGAACCGGGTCTTTCAGAGCTTCTATCAACGAGTTTATAGCTTTTTTATTACCTATTATTCCAAGATCTTGGGCAGCAAGGCTTCGAACCTGTGAATTATCGTCTTTTAAAGCTTTTATAAGAGAATCTACTGCAGGTTCCCCGATCTCGCAAAGTTCATTAGCTGAAACCGAACTGACTCTCTCGTCCTCATCTCCAAGACCCTGAACCAGTGTATTCACCTGGGCCTTAACAGGATCCTTTTCAAGACAGCCAGCACAGATTCCGAAAAGCAAAAACATAAGAATCAAAAGTTTTGCACTCTTGCAACTGAAAAGCTCATCTCTTTTTATCATATGCTTCACCTGCCCTCCTCCTGGGCCGGAATATGTAACTCGGCAGATGTTACCTGATCCTGCCATCGGGATGTTACATTCAGCAGGAAGCGATCCCCGTTTTGCCCGACAATTACAACTGGTATAGGCTTATATGAATCCCCTGAGGGTTTACCGTGCGCAATTTCCACAATTGCATATGGATAACCCGGCCAAGCTCTTAAGGCACTTTTATCCTGTCCGCCCACGGAATAAAACTCGGAAGATGTAAACACGATTTTCCCTGTTCTTTCGTTTGTCACTGTTAAGTTAGTATTCACTTTGCCTGCATAACTCAGCCCGTAATTTATAAGGTAGCCATAAACCTTATACACATCAGAGGTATTTCTGCGCTCAATCTCATTCTCAAGCTTAAGATGTAGTTCGGGAGATGGGATATTTACAAGATAAGTGCCTTCATCCAGAAGCCTGCTATTCTGAACGACACTAACCTTTACAGGGTACTCTCCTGGAAGTTTATATCCAAGCCATACACTGACTGAATTATTTCCGGGAATAAGCTTGATCGAGTTCTGAAGAGAAACTGATCCTTCATCCCATGGATTTGTGGAATTATCGGAAATTACCAGCCTTGATGTTGAGTAGCTCGTCCCATTTTCGTCCACAAAAGCATTCTCAATCTCAAGCCACACGTCCACAGGCTTTGAATCATTATTTTGAAGCGTTATGTTCAGCTTTCCAGGGTCACCGGCCCCGAAAGGAGAAGCATATATACCAGTAATTTTTACATCGGCCCCATTTCCATAGTACCATAACCCCCCCAGAAACAGGAGCAGTAAAACAACTGAAATCGAAGTAAGAGTACTTTTCTTCATTTCGTTTCACTCCTCAGCCCCACGTTATCCTTAAGCTCATCAGCTATTGAAATGCAGTTTGTAAGCCCGTACTTTTTCTTTGTTATTATGCCTCTCCTTTCCAGATTCATTAGAACTCGAGAAACTTTAGCCTTGGAAAAGTCGAGGGAATTCACAAGTTCATTCTGGAGAATTCTTCCTCCTTTTGCTGCAATTAGTTCAACGGCTTTCCGTTCATCTCCTTCAAGGGCTCGCAGAAGAACATCTGTAGGGTCGATGTTAGCTCTGGACAGAGTTTCCTCAACAGGGTCATTTTCAAGCGAGACCTCAAAAATCTTCTCTGGAGCTTTCTCTGTGATAACGTTAAGAGCCGTCACCTGGGCTGCCTGTCCGGTCATTGAAAGCTCAGATCCTTGAACCCCCAGGGACCGCAAAACCTGAGCCAGCGCCAGACCTCCAAAGAACCCGGAAAAAAGGAGAATATACGCCTCTTTTACAGTGTATACATACGGAATATCCACAACCTTGAACGTATCTCCTTCAAGCTGAATTACCACTGGTGAATCCTCAAGTAGGAGATTAATGGCTACAGTGCTCGAAATAAGCAGAATACCCACAGCCAGCATGAGTCTTTTCCGTTCCTGGGTCGTCTTACCACCTCATTTACTATTCTTAGTATGTACGAAACAAATGTTATAATTTTAGTATGACCAGGCCCGAAACGTCTCATTATTCTGCAACCACAGCCAAAGGATAGCGAAAAAATTTTTTCATAAGGATTTGGAAAAACTAGAAAAACTGCAAGCCTTTTCAAAAAAGGCTTGACCGAAAATTCAAGCTTAATCGAAAACGACGTGGCGGCGTGATCAACCGGCGCAACGGTGCGGATCAACGGTTGCGGATCAACGGTTGTGCTTGACCCAAAAAAGTCACAGGTCGCTCTTAAGTATTATCCTCATATCCACAGCAAGAGCGCCTATTCCCTCTTCAAAAACCATCATAGGGTTTATCTCGAATATTTCAATCTCAGGAAAATCACAACCAAGGCTCGAAAACCTGAGAATTATGTCTACAAGCGCGTCAGTATCAAGAAGACCTTGTTCTCCTGATACCGGCAAGAAGGGAATAGGTTTTAATCCCTGTAATCATCTCTCTGGTTTCTCTTTCGTCAACAGGGGCTATTACAAACCGAACATCTTTGAGAAGCTCTATATAAATTCCATCAAGCCCGAACATCAACATGGGCCCAAAAGTGGGATCATGAACCATCCCTAGAATTACTTCTTTGCCGCTTGAGAGCATTGGCTGAAGCTGTACACCTTCAAGAGGCACATTCGGCAGTTTCGTTGGGATACTACCCTCATATCCTGATAAGCAGCTTTCACCTCGGCTGCATTCTGTAGAGAAAGTCTGATTCCTCCAGCGTCAGACTTATGAGAAATCTGCGGAGAAACGACCTTCATCACAAGCGGATAACCTATCTTTTCTGCTGCAATTATAGCTTCTTCCGCAGTTTTTGCAAATGCAGTCTTTACCATAGGAATACCGTAAGCTTTCAGAATGCCAAAAACTTCAAGGCTCAGTATGTGCCGGTTCTTTGTTATGGCAGCCTCAAAAATCCTGGATGCCAATACCCTATCTGGTCTGGATGCGTGAGGAATAGGATCTACCTGGTTCATAATTATATGACAGCCTAAGAACAGTTATTCTTTAATGGCATTAATTTTATGACAATGTAAGTTTC